>DAMU01000073.1:11644-20866 GCA_002499705.1 Euryarchaeota archaeon UBA91 | reverse complement strand
GCAGCACCGAAGAACTGACGGATCATTGGATGCATTTCCATAGCCTGTTCCTTTTGGATTTGCTCATAGGTCCTCAAAATGATACCTACAGCAAGTAACAGACCCGTTCCCGTAGCATTACCTACAGTACCAAGCAAGTCCGCACCAGCGGCGAGAAGTCCGACGAAAGCACCTGAGAAGTAGGTGACCGGAGGAATGTAATTCTCGAGAATCTTTTCCAAGACCTTTGGATTCTTACGGAAACCAGGGATTTGCATACCCGTTCGCTCAATTTGCTTAGCAACGTCTTTCGTACCCATATTTGTGGTATCAATCCAAAACTTCGCGAAGACCATCGAACCTACAGTCATAAGAGCGACATAGAAAATAACGTGGACCATAATTTGCGTTAAACTGTGTCCAAAGACGTCACCTTGTTGATTGAGCAGCGGTAGCAACCAATCGTTCACTCCATTAACCATACTCGCATACCAGGCCAAACCTCCAGAAGCAGTCGTCTGACCAGCCTCGTACGTTCCGATATACTGTGAAGCACTCAGCCATCCTTGACGTCCGAGAATCGGTGTCTGCGACAGCGTTGGATGGCTCCAGAACAAGAGAGAGAACATGTTGATGTTCGCAAGCAATGCTGCCATCAAAATGACCGGAATGTTCGATGCGTAGACCAAACGGATAGGGTATTTTCCACGATGGCCACGAACCTTTCCGTGCGTTAACGGCAATTCGAGTTTACTGGACTCAGCGTACGCAACCACGAGGAACACCACGACCGATGAAAACAGCGCGGCTACAGGATTGACGTGCGTCAGCAAGATCTGTTCAAACCCGTTGCTCGAAATCATTTCAGCATTGGTTGCTTCACGGAACATGTAGAAAATCATCGGTAATGTTCCAGATGGTGGATTTTGAAGTGAGTAAGGAACGCCAGTGGTTGCTGGGAGTGGAGAAAGAGTTCCAACGAAGGTTGATTGGGCAACACCTGCTGCAATAAACAACGAAATACCGGAACCAATACCCCATTTGCTGACCAATTCATCCAGTAGGAAAACCAGATATGAACCAGCAAACAGTTGAGCTACAATAACAAAGTTTGCCCAACCCAGACCATAGGTGTCGATAAGGAATTCTTGAGGGTCAAGGAAACCGTATGTTTGTGGAATCGATTCAATTGGAATCATAATGAGAACCAAAAGTTTCTGAACACCCTGATACATTGCTTTGTCTTCAGAGTTGCTCAAATCAAGTCGAATGATTTTAGCACCTGCAAACAATTGCATGATAATCGAACCGGTAACAATCGGTCCAATACCCAAGTGCATGATGGTTCCAGAAGCACCTGCCATAATCGAACGGAATCCACTGAACAAATCCAGTGCTTGTCCAGACAGGCCATAGAGCATGACGTTGGTCATTGCAAAGTAGATGATGAGAACGAAAGTGGTCGTCCACATCTTTTCATTGAATCGAACGTGTCGCTCAGGCTTGGTGATGGTTGGATAGACATCGACGAAGCGACGAAGAGCATAGAGACGACTGCTGTCATCTCCACTCCACATGAAACAAACGAGAATAGCAGCAGCACCAAATCCGAGCAGGCAAATACCGACAAGGAAGAATCCTACACCTTCATCGTAGCCGCCCCATGCAGATGGACGGACATACCAAGCGGCAAGACCGAGCATTGCAAGCCAGCCAAGCAACTTACCGTATCGTCCAACGACAGGCATTGATTTGAGACCTTCTGGCATGTCAATCATGAGACACGCCATCAAATAGCCGACATAAATCAGAGAGAAGATCAGACCAAATATTGCTGCTTCACCGCTCGCAGTATCAAATCCTGCTTGCAAATCATCAGAAACCCAATAGACGAGAAGTCCCCAATAGAGAAGTCCAGAAAGGGCTACTGCTAATGGCATTGGCTTATGTTTCATGCTTCTTCCTCCTTATTGTAATTGGGAATCACTCTTCTTCCCATGTATCATCGTCGCCGCCTTCGATGCTTCCACCTGCGGCTTCAATCTTTTCAACTGCTCTGGCACTTGCTTCTTCAACAATCACTTTGAGTGCTGTGTTGATTCGGCCGCTACCAAGAATTTTGTCAATTCCCATTTCGGTCAAGTTGATTGTGTCGCTGCCTTTGGCCATTTCTTCAAGTTGGCTGACGTTGACAGTGACGTAAACAGTACGAAGTGTTGGGTGTCGGTTGAATCCATGCATACCCCAGTGATTTGGCATATACTTAATTCGAGTCATGACACGATGCTTGTTAATTCCAGCATTACCACGACCTCCACGCTTACCGGCACCACGGCCAGCTTTCTTGCCGCGTCCATGGTATCGGTTTCGTCCACGATGTTTGTTTGCTTTTGTACCCATCATAATCACCTCAAATCATACGCTCTACAAGCGCACCAATTTCATCTCCTCGGGAGCCTAGTGCTCCTCCGACAACAAATGAACGCTTAATTCCACCCCAGCCCTTAGGGCCTCGAGGTGGGTGAAGTCGGAACACTCGCTTCAAGTCAGGAATTGCTTTGACTGTTGTTTCATCAGCAGCGATTGCCTTTGCAAAAGCACTGATATCTTTGTAATCGGTATGTTCTGCAACAAGTGCATCGGTCAATGGAGCGTCACCAACCATGCGGCCACGGCCAGAGAGCATCATTTCAACAAGTTCAGGAGTTGCTTCTCCCCAAGTAATGTAGTCCTTCGCCTTCTGAAGCATTCCACGGTACTGGTCATTCTCAGGAATGATGACAGCGTGGTTCACTTTGGTCAAGTTCATGTGTGTCATCGTATCTTTGATACGGCGTTCAACACCGACGTTACTTCGAGCACGTACGACAATCCAACTCATTCAAGTAGCCTCCCTTTGTGAATAAACAGTCGCTCTTTCACTTCTTGTGAAACACGGGTAGTGTTCATGTTTTGAAGAGCGTTGAAAGTAGCACCAGCGTAATTGATGGTGGTTCGTGTTTGGCCTTTAGTTCGAGAAAGAACGTCCGAAACGCCCGCAAGATCAAGAACACGCTTACCGGTTTCTCCGATAACAAGTCCCTTGCCCTTTGCTGCAGGCATCAATGTAACTCGAGTAGACGCAGCACGACCGTGGGTCTTGAATGGAACCGAAGTTCCAGGTCCAGCGGAAGATTCCCAAGAACCGTTTCCACGTTGAACTGCAATAAGGTTGAGTTTAGCGGCGATAATCGCCTTGCGAATAGCAGCAGCGACTTCCTTTGCTTTAGCCATTCCAAGTCCTACATAGCCATCTCGGTTTCCAACACAAGCCATGACATTAAAGCGAACACGACGGCCACTGTCAGTCATTCTTTGGACCATGTTGACCTTGATAACATCGTCTTCAAGGTTAGGAATCAATGCATCAATAATCTCAACTTCACGAATTGGAAGTCCTGTTGCCAATGCTTGCTCATAGGTCAAGACTTTTCCAGCCATAACCATTTGACCCAATCGAGTCTTAGGGACCCACTTACGTAGACCAGACATTGGATCGTCTTGCTTACGTCGACGTGGACGGCCACTTGGATTTTCTTCAACTTCTTCAGGTGCAAGAGCTTGCATAAGCCCTGGTGCCATTTGTATGATTTCTTCGTCTGTCATCAGTATGCCCCCTCGATGTTGGTTTTTGTTGTTTCAACTGCGGCTGCGACATCACCACTGATGTGAGAACCGTTAATTCGGTCTTCATCAGGTAAGACGTTTTCACCATGTGGAATTTCAAGTCCTGCATCAACCATACCCTTGAGGGCAGAGAAGACACGGTTTCCTGGAGTACTAGCAGCCAATCCGATGTCAAGAACTGCTTCTTCAGCACCTTGTGCCTTAGCAGCCTTACCCATTGCATAGCCTACCAAATAGGATGCAGAAACGGATTTCTTGGAAAAGTCTTGAGGCCAGCCGTATTTCTTCGACAAGTCAGAACCAGTAACGGAAACGGTCACCAAGTCGCCAGAAGCGGCCCAAGTGACAAGTTGACAGGTTGTACGAGTGTTTGAAACACGAACGACAGCACGAGGCTTGCGTCCACGAAGGAGTTTCAATCGGCGTCGGTAGTCGGTTAGACCGGCCTTACGACGACGGAAAACTGAGCGACGACGAGTTCCTCGCATCACTGTTCACCTCCTTTGAGATCTACACCTTCAATGGCCATCTGAGAATGCATGTGAGCGATGGAACGGTAAGAGCCACCCTTAGCCTTGAGATAATATCGGCGGTATTGGGATGGCTTGATGGTCTCATCTTCACGCATTTCTTTGAGAACACGGCGTTGTGAACGAATCGTTCGCATCCAACGGTTCTTGCGAGGATTGCGTGCGTTGGCAGTACCTGCACGCTTTCCTTGACCCTTTCGGCGTCCCTTACGCTTTTGTTCGATACGTAGACGAGCACGAACACGAGAAGTTCCCTTGATTGGCTTTGCCTTAATCCAGCCTTCTTCGATAAATTCACGAATATCATCGGTCTGAACTGCTGAAGAAACTTGGTCAAGATATGCTGGGTTAATCCAAACACGGTGGACACCGCACTTGAGCAACTTAGCAGCAAGGCGCTTTTGATTCGTAATTTGCATCAAATATCCCTCCTTCGGTTAAGAACACGAATACCAAGTTCATCGGCACGTGAGTAGATTTGCTCCCGCTTTCGACCACCGACGCTGCGACCGATGCGTGCTGCTTCGGTTTCAGGATCGATGATTTCCAAATCAGTGGTGTTTTGGACCATAACTTCTCGGAATCCGGATGGATGGAGACCTCGAGCTGCTGCGACCTTACCGTGTCCAACACGAACAAGTGCACTGCGATACTTGTAGTTACGTCGTTGTTTACTGTCCATTCCGTGAGGCGCTCTCCAGCCAGAACGGGAGAGACGCTTGTATCGGAACCATTCAGTTCGACGGAAAGATGGAGTCTTCTTCTTCTGCTCAGCACGCAGTGCCAAAGCAGCTTTGGTGTCGTCATCGAGGACTGGCTTTTGCTTAGCGACGTGGCCTTCAACGACCTCATCATCCCAATCACCATCATCGTCCCAATCATCTTCACCAGAATCAGAGGTCTCGACTTCTTCTGCAGCACTGGACTCAGCCAAACGTGCAATGAGGTCTGCTTTCTTCCCTGACACTGGCAAGTCTGCTTCCTTGAGAAGCTCCTTGAGTTGTGCAACTGTCATGTTTTCATAATCTTCTGACATTCATATCACTCCTTGTTGATGAGGTATATTCCATCTTGGAATACACGGCGATCTCGGTTTTTGACCGTAGCGCACTTTTCGATGTTTGCAGCTGTCTGGCCGACAAGTTCCTTGTCCATACCTGAAACTGCAACCTCAGTCTTGTTGCTGACTTTAACTTCAACTCCCGAAAGAATATCTGCATTTCGAGGAACTTTTTCTCCGAAATAATTGTTGACAACAAAGACATTACCTTTGACTGCGAGAGTCATAGGAAAGTGAGAATAAACGGCTTTCAGGGTGTATGTGAAACCTTCAGTAACACCCTTTACCATGTTGTTCAAATGTGCATTCCATGTTCCTGCAAGCGCACGTTGCTTACGTCGGGGCATGTCTACACGGACAATCAATCCACTGCCATCTTGGAACAGTTGAATGAAAGTGCTTGTGAATTCTCGGGACAAGGTTCCTTTCGGTCCTTGGATAGTGACGACGCCATCTTCGCTGATTGAGGCAGTAACGCCTTCAGGGATGGTCACGATGTGTTCGATTCTGTCGAGTTTTACCATATTATTCACCTCAATATACGTAAGCGAGTAGCTTACCACCTATACGGGCATCTTTTGCATCATAGTGATGCATGATACCGGAGTTCGTTGTGAGAATCAAAAGACCAAAGTCTTGAGCAGGCAAGTAGCGTGTCTCCCATTGGTCGTATTCTTGGCGGCGAATGCTGTGTCGTGGCTTTACTGTGCCACAACGGTTGATTGCGCCGCGAAGTTCAACCAGGTATGTTCCGCCACGACCGTTTTCAGTTCGGTCAATAGAGCCTACATAGCCTGATTTTTGCATAATTTCAAGAACGTTACCAAGCAGTTTTGAAGCTGGTGCAAGTTCGACATTGAACTTACCCGCTTGCTCTGCGTTGTACATCTTGATGAGTGCGTCGTTGAGTGGATCAAATTGCATATCTTTCTCCTCCTTAATTCATTTTCTTAAAGCCAATTTCTGGAGCGACATCTCGGAAACACTGACGGCACAGGCGAAGCCCGTGTCGGCGTATCAATCCGCGACGGCGTCCACAGCGTCGGCAACCAATTGTTCTGCCAATTCTTTCTCCGTGATCTCTTGCCATTCTTATTCCTCCATGATTGTGATGCCAAATTGTTCTGAGAACCAGGCACGTGATTCGTTTGCGTCTAAGCGGTGGCCCATTCCGACCTTCGCCTTTGCTCTGCGACGACGGCTGACACGGTGGCCAGGTCGCTCAAGAACAACGGTGATATCCATTCCGAAAATTCCAATATCTGGGTCGTATTTCTGACCAGGGAAATCGGTGTAATCTCGGATACCGAATGAAAGGTTACCTTCTCGGTCGAAATTCCATGCTGGAATCATATTTTCTCGGACCCAGAAAGCATCGGTCAAGAACTTCTTGATGGATTCTGAGTCTCGCATGGTTGCTTTACAACCAATTGGAGCACCTTGGCGGACCTTGAGGTCTCGGTTTTGGATACGCCCTAGAGTGCGTTGAGGTTTGACGCCAGTGACAAGTTCGAGAACATTCTCGGCGTTGACCAAGCGTTCTCCACCTTCACCAACACCAATGTTAACGCTCACTTTCGTGATTCGTGGCATGGACATTGGGTTTGCAGACTCACTCATTCAACCACCTCAGTGTGGGGTAGAGTTGTGTCGCCAACTGCAAATACGTTTGATACAACCGTTCCGAAGTCGTCAAACACGACTTCGTTTGGCATACTGGAGCGCTTCACTTCGTATGACTTCATGTGAGCAAATCCACCAACGTGCGCTCCACCAATAAGGTAGCAGCGAACGCCGTCTTCGAATTTAATATGTTCAAGGACTTCTTGGCTTGGCAGAGAAATCTTGAGTGAACTTCCGGATGTGTATTCAGAAGCATCATCGACGATGATGTTTCGACCGTCGTGAAGATTCAATTGTGTTTTACCACCTTTGATGGTCGACTTTCCTTCAATGCGGCAAACCTTCCATGCTGCTTCATCAGCAGAAATGGTTCGGTATCGGAGACGTCCATTGTGGTCAAGGACACATCGGTAATTGGTCTCACCAAGTGTCAAAACGTCCATGAGACCGACACCTCGGCGGACATCTTTGCAGACTCGTCCATCGATGAGGGCGTGCCCATTATGCAAAATGTGACGAACTTCACGGGTTGAACGGGCATAGCCGAGAACATCTCGAATGACCAAACTGATTGGCATGCACAATTCAAGTGAATGAGAACCAGGAGTCGGGCGTGTTACCCAGATGCTGGTCTTACGTGGAAGAGGCCAGCTACGGGGCATGGCTAATCGCTTCAAGTGGTTACTGCTTCCCATATTTTTCAACTCCTGTTACCGGTAAGTTGCTGAACACGCAACTTGTCTGTTTCGTCAAGTCTGACGACAACGACATTGGAAGAGTGGACCGGAACCGCCTCTTCTTTGTTATCGGCCTTACTGGCCTTGGCACCTTCGATGTAAAGGCGACCCTTTTCTGAATCAATTCGAATCACTGGGCCCGACAATGGGTCAGCTCCTCGCTTTCCACCGTGACGCTTGCCTCCACTGGCAAGATCGCCACGAGTAACACGGACAGTGTCTCCGACACGGACGGTTACAGTGCGGACACCATCGAACCGAGCATCGGGTTTGTCAAGTTGAAGGCGAGCTGAAATACGCTTGCGCTTCTCGTGAAGAGGTGCATTGAAATGTGCCTTTCGTTGTTTCGTTGGTTTCATACTTTTTACCATAATCTCACCTCAAATAATCTGCTTAGCGTTTGCCGCAATACGAGGCCAGCGTTCTGCTGCCTCACGGGAAACTGGTCCCTTGATATCAGACCCTTGGACATCACCCTTTTCGTTGGTAATGACACAAGCATTGTCTTCGAATTGTACCCATGTTCCGTCAACTCGACGGAAAGGACGGCGCTGGCGAATAATGACAGCGTTGAACATTTGTCGGCGGGTTTCAGGATTTCCTTTCTTGACCGACACTTTCGCTAGGTCGCCAACGCCACCAGCCGGATATCGGCGAATGGTGTTTCCAAGTTGAAGAATGTTGATGATTTGAACAATCTTTGCTCCAGTGTTGTCAGCAACGTGAAGACGTGCTGCAGTTGGAAGACCACGGGTTTGCTTACCTGCAATTCCACGCATTAAGCCTCACCTCCAGTATTCTCAACGACACAGAATGAGATGGTCTTCGAAAGAGGACGGCATTCCATGATTTTGACTGAATCGCCGACACTGACTTCACCAATGCAAGCTGGCAGATGTGCGGAAACAGAACCTGTACGCTTTTCGAATCGCTCATACTTTTCCATGTAGCGAACGTTATTTCGCTTGATGGTGATCGTTTTTTGCATTCCAACGTTCGAAACGGTTCCTTCGAGCACTTGACCGCGCAAGCGAAGGGACCCATAGAACGGGCAATTTGCATCTCCATCCCACTCGCCGGTAGGGTTTTTTACGTCAATTCCAATGTCTCGCATGGTATCAGGCCTTCCTGTATTTTCGATGGGTTCTGTCTTCTGGGCGCTGACCCACGAGCGCGCCTTGAATGACGACATCGCTGTCGTCAATAGTGAATGTGATTGCTGTCTTACCGAGAGTGACTTGATTGTCACCTTCGAGAAGAACGAGCGTGTTTTTGGTTTCGTGAAGCACGACACCAGAGCGACCAACAAGTGTTGAGTCGCTGGATTCAACGACGTTCAATGTCGTTCCTATCCATGTTGAATTGTAGATTTCCATATCATCGCACCTCCACATTAAATCCGTTATTTTTGAGTACACCTGCTGCTTTCTTTTTGTGATCGCCTTGTAGTTCAATTGTTCGTCCTTTCACTGTTCCGCCGGCTGCACATTTGTTTTTGAGTAATTTTGCGAGTTTGTTAATATCAATAGCTGTGTCATCAATTCCTTCTACCTTTGTTACGATTTTTCCATAGCGTCTTCGGTCTGTTGAAATGAGTGCTTTTTGTTGTTCTTTGGCTATTTCTTGG
>DAMU01000073.1:0-11309 GCA_002499705.1 Euryarchaeota archaeon UBA91 | reverse complement strand
CAGAGTTCGTTTGGGAGTCCGCAAGTGTTACAGATAGCCGCCATTGTTTTCTTCTCCTTTTTTCATTCAGTTGTTATTCAAGTGTGTTTTGAGTCGAGCGATACTTCGGCGTGTAGCCTTGTATGCTCCTATGTTCGAAGGTGTGCCACCAAGCGCTTTTTCAGCACGAAGTTGGAGCAACTCTTCTTGAAGTTCAAGAAGACGGGATTCGCGAGCCTCTTGGCTCATCGAAGCGATTTCACGGTTTGAAACGTGACTCATTCACTCGCCTCCGTTGGTGCTGCTTGGGCTGCTGCTGCTTCAGCAGCTGCTTGCTCTTCACGAATTCGGAGCTCTTCATCAGAGAAGATACTGATTTCGTGAGGTAGACGGGTTCCTGGGCGCATGATTTCAACAGTGACGCCGATGGTTCCAAGTTTCTTTACTGCGACTGAGTAACCCTTGTCCATGTGTTGTAGTGCAGTTTCACCGCAATACTTGACGTGACCAAGAATGAACTTTTGAGTTCGGTTTCGTGAACCGGTCAACTTACCTGCAACGGTAACAATGACGCCACGAGCACCGGATTCCATGATATTCTGGGCTGCACTTGCACCTGCACGGCGGTAATACCATCCACGCTCAAGAGCAGAAGTAATCTTCTCAGCCATAACTTGAGCATTCAAAGTTGCAGCCTTTCGGTCAACTTCTTCCACTTTCAGTTTAGGGTTCTCAATGTTGAATTCTTCATTGAGGCGCTTTTGTAATTCGTTGATGATCTTACCCTTACGGCCAATGACCATACCTGGGCGTTCAGCGTGAACAGTAACCTCAGTTCCTTGAGGGGTTCGTCGGATAACAAGGTCGCCAAAACCGGCTCCCTTGGTGTTCTCCATCAGGAATTCCTTGACCAGAAGGCGTTCAACGTTGCGATTGACAATTGTTCGGAGTGTACTTTGTTTTCCTGCCATAATCATTCACCTCAGAAGTCGTCCTCCAACTCATCTTCTTGAACACTAAAGTCTTCAAGGAATATTTCGAGATTCACTTGGTAGTGATTCGAAGGAGTAGCACGGCCACGAGCACGAGGGATGAATCCCTTTCGGATTTGTCCACGGTGTGCTGCGATGTGTGTAATTTGCATTTCTTCAGGGTCCACGTCTTCGTATTGATGTCGAGCGTTTTCCATTGCACTTTGAATCAACTTAATGATTGCACGAGATCCCTTAACTGGATAGCGACCTGGTCCGACCTTACCTTTGCGGTGTCCAACCATTGAAGGACCGGTTCGGCGCTTCTTCTTGTTTCCACTTCCAAGACGGAATGGAACTGCAGCTGCCTTTCGACGAATGTCTGCACGGTCTGAGTCGATCTTGAGAACTTCGTTGAGGAAAGCAATTGCTTCGCCAGCCTTCATGTTCTTGACATGTCGGCAAATTTCGAAACAGTGCTTAACGTGCATGTCCATGTTGACTGCACGAGCAGTTGCAAGTCGGCTACCCTGAAGCAATTGCGTGTAACCCTTTTGAGGATTCTCGCGTCGCTTTGAACGTCGGTCTAATTGTGTCTTTACCATACATAACACCTCACTTTAGGGCCACGTGCTTGGACGACCGAGTTGCTCCGACACCAGGTCCGCTGTGAGCGACACCTCTTCGGGTAATTGCGAATTCACCAAGATAATGACCAATCATTTCTGGCTTGATTTCAACAGGAACGAATGTTTGTCCACTGTAAACAGCGATGGTCTTTCCAACGAATTCAGGAAGAATTGGCATATCTCGGCGATGTGTTCGAACAGTCTTTCCGTTTGAACGGCGCACTCTGTTAAGGAAATGCTCATTCTCTACAGAGAAACCACGAACCATTGAACGGCGAGCTCGGGATGAAAGAACGGTAGCAATAGAAATTGCAGACGGGTCATCTTCTGGAGGGAAGAGTGGGAAACCAGACAGTTCTTCAACTGAGTATCCACGGTAGGTGAATTCTTTCTTTATACGGCCAGTTGTCGTCGAAAGGCGCTTACGTGCCTTACGTCGACTGGCTTTAGGGGTCATAAAGGACTTCTTTTTCTTACGTGCCATAATTCATCACCTCAAATTTTCTTGCCTCGGCCTCGGCCAGTTCGGCTTGGTGCAATCAGACCGACCTTAGCACCTGGAGGGGTGCCACGAGCGACTGAGTTTGGACCGTGAACAGCTTGGTGGTTTCCACCACCGTGAGGGTGGTCTACAGGATTCATTGCTACACCGCTGACGTGAGGGAACAACTTACCACGGGCCTTCGCCTTGTAGTAAGCAGCACCAGCAGTTCGCAGTGGCATTTCGTCTCGACCGTGACCAGCAAGAACACCGATGGTTGCACGGCAGTTTGCAGGCAGTTCACGGAGAGATCCTGATGGCATTCGAACTCGGACTTTGTCACCAATTCGTGCTTCAATGAAACACGAGTTGCCAGCAGCACGAGCAACCTTTCCACCGTCACCAGGACGGAGTTCAAGATTGTTGATTGCGGTACCTTCTGGGATGTTTGCCAGGGAAGTAATGTTACCAGGTCGAAGTGCTGCATTGTCTCCAATAGCAACACTTGCACCCACTGAGAGGCCTTCAGTAGCCACAACGAGTGTGGATTCACCATCAGGCAACTTCATTCGAGCGAGAGGCGCTGAATGGACTGGACTGTGAAGCAATTCAGTAATCTCACCGACGACACCTTCAGCACGAGGCATGCGGTTCGCACCTGGGAACCGATGGCTTGCAACACGGTATCGTGGAGAGGAACCTTTTCGTTGTGCACGTATTCTCTTACCCATGATAAATCACCTCAGAATGCTCCCAAGCGCATTGCTGCGTCTTCTGCGTCATAACCCTCGGCAAGCTTGACGGAAGCGTGCTTGCCGTGTTTGGAGTTTCGAACGTTGACTTTCGCCACTTCGACTTCGAAGATGGTTTCAACCGCACGTGCGATTTGATCTTTTGTAGCGCTACGGCGGACAATGAATTCAAGACGGTCCTCGGTAGTACGAGCTTCCATCGATTTTTCAGTCAACCATGGTTGAATAATAATGTCATATGCATTCATGTTGTTCACCTCAGTTAAGTGCCTCCACAGCATCTTTTGTAAAGACGGTCAAACGACCGATGTCGCCACCAGGGGCCAAGTCTTCAGCACACAAGTCTCGAGCGGCAACAACATCGACACCTGGAAGGTTTCGAGCGGCTTGAGCCAAGCCAGACTTTTCCTTGACAACAAGGAGGATGGACTTTGGAGTTTTGTGGACACGTCCACGCATGGTTGCTTTACCTGCACGGATGTTTCGTCCGTCGCGGGCACGATTCAAATCATCCCCAAGACCGATTTCATTGAAAATTGCGATGACCTTGCGTGTTGCAGAGCCATGGTTGAAGGTTTCAATGTCGAATTTCTCAGTCTTTCCGTCACGAACTTCAGCATAATTGCCGAGAACAATAGGAAGGCTTGAGATTTCTTCAGAGAAACGATGACCACGAGAACTCACAGTCTCAACCGATGTGGTTGCAGCAAGTGCAGAATCTCGAGCGATACGGCGTTCCTTGAGGTTGAGTTTTCGGCCCCAATTCTTTTCGACCTTTGGTCCATGAGCACGGCGTCCACCTTTTGTGTGTGGATTTTGTGCTGCTCGGCTCTGGCCAGTTCGACGCATAATACGTGATACACCACGACCCTTACCCCACCATTCGACGGAGTGCTTCATACCAGCCATAGGTGCTCGCTTTCCAACATGAGCACGAGAACCGTATGCTTGGCGACGGTTTGCACGGCTTGAAGCCACGGCTAACTTGATGAGGTCAGTACGAAGTTCGGTAGAGAATGCTTCAGAAAGAGTAACTTTCTTGCCCTCTTCAACAGAGATTTCGAAATTCTCTTGGAGGCGACCTGCATCAACTTCGTCTTGGCTGACGGTGTTTGTAATATCGAGAACATTGACCTTCAACTTCAGACCCCCTGCTTAGATGATGTGCTTACGTAAGTGATTTCGTAAGGCGCTAGATTCTTGTCAGAGCCACGTGTTGCATCACGGAAACGAATCAATCGCTTTGCCGGTCCTGGTACACTGCCCTTTACAAGGATGTAATCGGAATTAACTTCTCCGTAGTGGAGGAAACCACCTGCGGGGGAAATAGCATGATCTTCAGGAGATGCAACTCGGAGAATACGCTTGTTGTATTCTGTGCGTTGATGGTATCCTGTTTGACCACCCTGACGGATAGACTTTCGAACATATCCGTCACCGAAAGCACCCATGTTTCCGTGCTGACGGCGTTTCTTAGAGTTCTTGTGAGATTGCAATTTACCACCGAAACGCTTGATGACACCTTGCCATCCGTATCCTTTAGTAACTGCAACGATATCGGTTAGACCGCCTTCCTCGAAAGCATCTGCGAAAGAGTATTCTTCGCCCAACTTTTCCTTAGCGAAAGCGAGTTTCTCACCGATTGTGCCACCGTCAAGTCCAATTTCCATAAGGTCAGGTGTCTTTGAAGGTAGGCTGGATACTGCAGAAGGTTGTGTAGCAACGATAAGTCGAACTTCGACCAAATCTGCTTTGTCGAGGTTTTCGAAGTGCTTGTCTGCATCATGCTCTTTGCGTTCTGGTAGTCGCTTGAAAAGGTCAGGGAATGCTTCGGTGATTTGACTTGCATCAACCCAAGCTTCACCTGCTGCTTGCTTTCCGTAGGCGTTCATAGAATATCCACGAACACCGAGAATGCGCATCTTAGGGCATTCTACGACAGTAACTGGGACTCGAACTTCTTGTCCAGCAGAAAGGCTTCTTGGGTTTAAATCTCGAGCGAGAATATGGGTCATACCTGCTTTCCAGCCGGCAAATCCTTGCATTCTCACTTCGCTCGCATCGGTTGTAGGCCACGATTTTACCAGACCAAATGTACGGCTTGCACGCTTTCGCGGGCTAAACGCCATCGATCCTCTTCGTGGGTGACTTTTCTTTGCCATGTCGGATTCCTCCTGTGTTTTATACAACGCATTGGCCCCACCGGGGGGGGCATACGAGGGCTCTCGGGACAGGAGAAGCCGTGACACTGCGCCCCATTCCCACGATTGTGGAACGAGACAGTAGGGGTCCTCGGGGGATGGCCCATTGTGTCTGGCTGCTCACCTTTGAGCAACCATCCGACTTACCTCCCGTATATGAGTGGTTCGGTCGCTAAAAGAGGAGGCGTAGCGTGAACAGTCTCGGTTTAGCGTGTTTGTGAGTGGAATAAAAGTTGGGGAGAACATACCGTTTGATTCACTTTCACAAGTAGGCCTCCACACTATCCTTTTGAACCCTCGACCGGAAAGTCACCTCATGGCAGTGGTGGTTCATCCTTATTTGAAGGACGGAGTCAATGCCCGTGCCTATCAGTTGATGGCGTTACGTAATGCCTTGGCGACTTCGACGTTGATGGTGATGCCAACAGGGTTTGGAAAGACAGCCGTTGAATGGATGGCTATGGCAGAGGCTTTACGGCGAAATAAAGGGAAAATACTGCTCTTAGCACCTACTACAGGACTTGTTGAGCAGCAACAACGTATGGCTCGAGACATGCTGGAATTAGACCCCGATTTGATTCAATTGTTTACCGGAGACATCCCACCTGCTAAACGACCACCTGTATGGAAGGCAGCACGAATCATCATGGCAACCTCACAAGTGATTCGAAACGATGCTGTCAATGGTTCGATTGATCTCTCTGAGGTCGATTTGTTAATTGTCGACGAAGCACATCACGGCACGGGAAAGCACGCCTATGCCCAAGTAGGTCATTTGTATCGAGAAGCTCACGAACATGCACCGCTTGTTCTGGGTGCGACTGCAAGTCCTGGCTCAACGGAACATAACATTATGGAAGTTATCCGAACCTTCGGATTTGATTGCTTGGACGTCAGTCGGAAAGAAGATTCGTTATTGCAACCCTACGCAGTAGACATGAGTACTGTGCCTCACCGCCTACCATTACCTGAAACTCTCCTAACGCTCATCCAACCTCTAAAGGACCATTTCGAACAAGAAGCAAAGCACCTTCAAGACCTCGGATTTCTTTCTCCCACAGCACACATATCAGGGAAAATGATTGATGATGCGCAACGTCGCGCCAGTCAAGCGATTCAGCGACGAGATGTCCGAGGATACGATGCTGCACGTCGAATTGGAGATTTGCGTCGAACTCACATTCTCTTAGACCTTGTTCAAACTCAAGGCCTCAAAGCTGCTCTGGCGTTCCTAATGCGCGCAGAAGAGGATGGTCGAAGTGGAGAAAGAACAACCAATCGATTTGTTGCAAAACCAGCCGTTCACCAATTCCGTATTGCCGCCAAAGAGATTCCTGAACTTCACCCTAAGCCGGAGCATGTCCTGAAGTTGGTTGAAAAGCAAATATTCGATTATCCTCAAAGCAAAATCATCGTGTTCACGGAATATCGAGATACTGTGGAAAACCTCATTTCAATACTCAACTCTATAGAAATTGTTCACGCAGACCGTTTTATCGGACAATCAGGAAAAGGTAAGAGAAAGGGGATGACACAAAAACAACAACTCGAACAATTAAGCAGATTTCGAAAAGGAGATATCAATGTACTAGTTGCTACTTCAGTCGGTGAGGAAGGTTTGGACGTGCCAGCCGCAGAACTGGTCATTTTGTACGAACCTGTCCCAAGCGCAATTCGCGCTATTCAGCGACGAGGTCGAACAGCTCGACAGCAGGCAGGTACTGTTCACACACTAATAGCGGGTGGAACTCGAGACGAATATGTCCAAATTGCTGCTGAAAAGCGTGAACAACGCATGTATCGATTATTACAAAGAATTCACAATCGTGGATTGCTACCCTCTCGTCCTCCTCCAACCGATGAAGTGTTTGATTTCTTTTCAATTCGTACAGAAGAGGGGGAGATGAGCGTTACAGAGTTCATCGAACAGCAAGAAAAAGAGATTAATCAACAGTATGCGCCTGAAGCGCCTGACAAGGAAGAGGAGACTCCAGAGCCACTGCCAGAGCGTGGACCACCAATTATAGCGCCTGCAGACCGAAGACACAGTCAACAAATGGGCTTGGAGCAATTTGCAAATGCTACTGCTGAATCACCTGTATCTACTCCCCAGCCAAAACCAACAAGTGAAACGCTCAGAACAACATTTCCCGCTCCGATACTCGATGGTCAAGCTCATCGCCATCAAGAGAACTTGACATCGGCGGCAGCTGCTGCAGTGGTTGATGATCTTAAATCGACGAAACACGAAGGCGTTGAGATTACCCTTGACCACCGTGAGGCTTCTTCTACACTAGGACCCTATCTGAGAAGTTTAGGCGTAAAAATACAGTTCAATCACCTACTTCATGGCGATATTCGTATCTCAGAGCGAATCTTGATTGAGCGTAAAACCGCTCGCGATTTAGTACAGTCACTGACCGATGGTCGACTGTTACAGCAATGTCGCCGGCTTTCAGCAGCAGCATCACGACCGATGTTACTCATCGAAATTGGCCAAGGACACGGGCAATTCGTTCATCCAAATGCTGTTCATGGTGCTTTGGCCCACGTGGGATTGGACCTTGGGATTCCAATCATGATGACAAAGAGTCCTGAAGAATCTGCTCACTTTCTTGCTGCCGCAGCAAAACGCGAACATGATTTAATCGAAAAAATGGCAACTTCAGCGATGAAAAGAGCAGAACAGTTCGCAGATGAACGCAGTATTGAACGAGCAGTTTCTGCCGCCATGGCTGAAATTAAAGCGATTGAATTGGAAGAACTTTCCGAAACGCCATTAGCGAACCGTTGGACAACGTTCCAAAAATCTGAATCAATCGAAGTTCTGGCCGCAATTCCAGGTATTGGACCAAAAAAGGCTGAGGCTTTGATTTCAGCATTCTCAACAATTTCAGGTGTTTTTTCAGCAAGTGCAGAGCAACTCAGTGCTTGTGATGGCGTAGGAACTGCGAGTGCGCTCGCAGTTTTTGAAATGCTTCACGGGTGATTAACCACCAATGACCAATGCACGAGTTCGCAATTGTGCGAATCGGTCAGGATAGTGTCCAAGTGCGAAAGCAACCATTTCAGCAAGATGGAGAATCGGCATAGTCGTGTCTTTACGAGCGATTTTACCAGCCTTGGATTGGTATGAATCAAGATTTGAATGAGAAATTGTGCAAGCAGATACGATAATGTCTGCGCCACAACTTTTCGCATCGGAAAGAACTGCTGCAGTCATTCGCATAACTGGTTTATTGATGGTAAGTAAGGCTGGGGCACCAACACTCTGGCACTTCAAATCGTATTCAACTGGAGTGCCGCCCAAAGCGGTAATCAATTGTTCCATGTATGTTGGCATAAAGGGGTCGTCTTCTCCGCAAGCCCCTTCGCGTTGCATGTTTGGACCGTAGTAAGCAGCTACATTCAATCGAAGTGGATTGACGACAGCATCATTGATTTTATCGAGGCCAATTTCTTCAACCAGATAATGCAACAAATGGCGTGACTGTGACTCACCAGAGTATTCAATACTCGATGTTCGGGCAATCATATTATTGACATGATTCGCGAAACTGACATCTTCTCTAAATTCATCAATCGTATCACACATGATGCCGTGACTTGTAGCGCAGGTTGTCAGAACATCCAATCCCTTTGACTCTGCGAGGGCAAGGTTTCGAGCGACCAAGGCATGTTGTAATTTAGGAGATGATTGTTTGATGATGTTTGCACCATCACTGCTGGCCTTTGGTAACTCGGTAAGTGAGATGCCAAGCGTCTTGCACAAAGGTTGGATGCAGTCCTCGACTTCGGAAGAGGCTGCTCGGGCGGTGTTTCCAGCGTAATATGCAATTTTATTCGCCATATAATCGCCTCAGAACCTTTGGTCAATCTCGTTAAACAAGTTAACAACTTCATGGTGAGATGCGACTTTGCTGTTGATCATATTTGGAATTTTACCGATTCCTGCAGGTGGGGCTAAGAGTGCTTGAAGACTGCGGAATGGGGGCGCACCGGTTCGGGTGAAACCAAGGAACATTCGAGCAGAGACACCATCAAAGATGTTGCTTAACAAGCCGACAGGTCCGAGCACTTGACGGTAAAGAGTGGTTTCATTGACATTGCCACTCCACTTCACACTTCGGCCATACCATTTGACAAGGCGTCCGTGCGGTCCGGTGTAATTCGTAGAGTTCAAAAGTTTACTACGGGCGCTGTTCAATGCCTTGGATGCTGTTTGACCATCCGAGCCGTAGCGTGCAACTGATGCGAAATCTGCTTCTGACCAAACACCATGTTCGCTGCCGAGCGAATTCATCAAATCCATTTGCTGTTCTTCCCCAGTTCGAGGGTCAAGGCTTCGAGTCCATTGTTGGAGAAGAATTCCAGGGCCCTTGTATTCTGAATCATAGGCGAATGTGTCGGACATCGATTGAAGCAACTGGTAAGAGCTGACATCGGTCATTGCGTGAAGGGTTGCAGAGGTTGCAGCGTCCATGACACCCATCGCATTACCGTTGAGGAGCGTGAATCCTTCACGGGGGTCAGCACGTAACCATGGCTTGGCAGCCACTCGGCCTTCTTCAAAAGAGGTGTAATCAACAACTAAATCTCGAATGACTGGATAACCTGGGAGTGGTTCGATTTTCAGAACGCCACCGTCGTTAACTAGTTCGCTAATCTGAATCATATCAGCCAGAACGATTCGTCCATTGACTCGAATTCCAGAGGTAGGGCTACCGTTGCCGTTACCACGTCGGAAAGCCAGGCTACCGTCAACATCGTGTTGAACTGCAACCAAGAGGTCTTCCACAGTGGCGTGACCGGGAATTGCACAAGCAATGGTGTCCCAGCCAGAATCTGCTTCTGCAGGGCAGTAGCGGAACAGGGAGAGGGTAATTGAAAGGTCTTCTTGAACGATGGATGCAGGAGTATAGTCACCTGAAACGACTTCCTCAGCAGTGCCTGAACCGTATTCCTTCATTTCATCGAGAAGAACTTCTTGGAGTGTTCCTGATTCATCTACACAAGCAATCATCGGTAGAGCAGCCTCGACCCATTGACTCCAAGGCGTATCGAAATCAACATCACAGAGTTGAATGGAATGTACACGGTTTGCACCAAGTGCGGCGTATTTTTCATCCCAGTCTGTTCCAGCCTTACAAAATTCATCATACGCCGTGTCTCCAATAGCACAGATGCTGAAAGAGACTCCATCAAGAGAAGGAGATTGTGAACTGACCGATTGCCAAAGCGTTTCAGCGTTATCTGGCATTTCTCCTTCGCCCCATGTCGAGGTGATAATGAGTGTGCGCTTGTGGTTTCCAAGCGTAGCAGGGTCAAATCCATCCATATCATAGACAGTCGGAACCAATCCGTAGTTTGCAGCCAACTTTGCAGTCTTTTCAGCAAGTCCTGCTGCGTTTCCGGTCTGAGAACCAAACAGGATAGAAAGAGAGCGGTCACCGCCTCCGAGGAGGGCTTGCAAGGCTTCACTGCCTCCGGTTATAGAAACACCAGCAGAGGATCCAGCTGCTGCCGCTGCAGGAGCAGATGCAGTTTGTTGAGTCCCTGAACTGTATGACGACATTTCTGTAACAATACTTTCTTGGAAAACTCCTGAATCATCAAAACAGGCAATTCGAGGAAGGGCTGCATTGACCCATGCAGTCCAAGGTTCATCATAATCGACATCACAGAGTGTAATTGGTTGGACTTGGGTTGCACCAAGTTCTTTGAACTTTGAATCCCAATCAGTTCCAGCCTTACAAAACTCGTCATAAGAAGAATCACCGATTGCACATACGCTAAATCCAGTCGTCTTGAGAGATGGTTTGGAAGTGAGAACATTTTGCCACATGTCTTCGGCATTGTCCGGCATCTCTCCTTCACCCCATGTCGAGGTAATGATGAGAACACGTTTGTGAGCCGAGAGAGTCGATACATCAAAACCTTCCATGTCAATTACGGAGGGAACCATGCCTATTTTTTTCGACAATTTTGCGGTTTTTTCTGCCAATTCAGCGGCATTACCGGTCTGAGAGCCAAAGAAAATTGACAAAGAGCGGTCACCGTTAAGCAAACTCTGCATTGACTCGCTAATACTATCGCCGATAAGAATCACCCTAACTTACATCTCGTAAGCAAAGTTTCCCACACGAGAGTGGCCTTTGAAGGTTCGCATTTGACCGTGTGTTCGGAGACCAACATTTTGGTAAAAAATCTTCACCGAGTAACGGAGTCAATTCCTTACCAACTTCACATCTGGAAGTCGCCCATGCCGCCCATGTCACCCATGCCGCCATCCATTG
>DAMU01000088.1 GCA_002499705.1 Euryarchaeota archaeon UBA91 | reverse complement strand
TGAGTTTGGTCCATGATTCAACGATAGCTTGCCCTAAGAGTGGATGAGATTCACTTGGAATACGTTGGCCCGAAGAATCCAATTGACGTGGCGGCCAAATAAGACCGTCACCAACCTTTTGTGAAGCGAGAGATAAACGTGCTCGAGCCCCTTCGAGATACTGAGACTCTGACACATAAGCACCTTGTGAAACATGACTCTCTGCTTTTTCTTGAACCCAGGCATCGCGAATATCATTGTAGAATTGCCCGTCGATAAGTTCGAAATCTATCGGAGTTTCAAACTCATATTCTTCGACCTCGGTTTTTGCAAGAACCATTGTTGCCTCATCACCGGACAAAAGATTCCATTTGACCTGTTCAAATTCCAACAGTTCGTTGTTGAGTATTGAATCGACTCCTGTAGCCAAAAACAGCGTAGAAGCATCGACTGTTAAGGGAAGGTGAATAGAATCGATGGAATGTCCATGGTTATTCAAGAACTGAATGGCCGCAATGGCCATAGTGGTATCATCACTATCTGAACCATAGACTATTTTTTCCTCAAACATGTAAGGCGATTGGATGAGTAAAGCATCACCATTATCCACAACCAAGTAACCTTTCCAATGGTGGTGTTCACTCATTACGATCCCTCCCAAAGACGTGAACTGCACATGTAGCACCTGAACCACCGACATTATGGGTTAATCCAATTTCAGCATCACGTACTTGCCGTGATTTTTCGACTGAACCTCGCAATTGTTTGAACACTTCAACTGCTTGTCCAGTGCCGGTTGCTCCCAAAGGATGGCCCTTAGATTTGAGGCCCCCGCTTGGATTGATACATACCGAGCCTTGGTTGAGAATACCTTGCCCATCTCTAGAAAAAGAACCGCCGTGGCCCTGTTGAGCAAACCCTAAATCTTCGGTTGCGATTAATTCAGCAATCGTGAAACAGTCATGAACTTCCGCTAAATCTACATCATTAGAGGTAATACCAGCAGCAGAATAGGCCAACTGTGACGCTTTTTGAGTTGCTACAAGTTGAGTGATCGATGGACGATCGTGGAGTGCAAGACGGTCGGATGCTGCTCCCGATGAGCGAATCCAAACAGGGTCATCAGTAAATTGTTGAACGACATGGTCGGCTGCAAGTATCACACATGATGCACCGTCTGATGTTGGGCAACAATCATACAACGTCAAAGGGTCTGCAACCATAAATCCACTTTCAGCTTTTTCAAAAGAGACTTGCTTGCGTATGTGCGCATGCTGATTTTCAAATCCATGCATGTGATTTTTAACGCTGATATGGACTAAATCATCATGTGATGATTTGTGTTCATGAAAATGACGTCGTGCCATGAGCGCATATGTTCCGGGAAAAGTGAGCCCTGCAAGGCGTTCCCATTCTGTATCCCCTGAAACGCCAAGCCAGAAACGCTTTCGTTCTGCAGAAAGATCATTCATTTTTTCAATCCCACCAGCCACAACGATATCTGCTTGACCACTTTTGATGGCCATCCAAGCATCGCGTAATGCAAAACCAGAAGAAGCGCAGGCATTTTCAACTCGACGAACAGGAATGCCGTCCAAACCAGAATGTTCTGTGAGCAATGCAGCGGTGTTGCCCAGTTGAGCACCTCCAAAAGCCACACTACCGATGAATGCTTCATCGACTTGGCGTGGATCAAAATCCTTATCGACGCTGGAAAAAGCGTTTTCTGCAGCCTCAGCCCACATTCCTTTCAAACCAAGTTGGTGATTGCCATATTTTGTTTGGCCAGCACCGATGACGGCTACATCAACCATGACACTCCCAAGAGGAGTCAGCACTTGAGTAAGTCGGTCAAAATCGAGCATGAAAACCGTTGGAACCACCCGTAGAGTCTAAGAACACGCTCCACTCCCCTCAGAATATGCTACGACAATGTCGAGAACGGTCTTGTAAAATAAACAACGGATTCTTCACTGGCCCGAATTGCCACATCTGCAATGAAGAAGGAAAATTCATCATGAGCGACCGTGAAGCAAATTCACTTGGTCGAATGCTTGCGCTCGTTTTGCGTCACGCTCCAGAAAAATTCAATGTGGAAATGGACATCAATGGATGGGTTAACAGCCGAGAACTCTCTGAATCGATTTCAAAGCAACGTCGACACTATCACTGGTTAAGGGGCTGGCATTTCTCTGCAATTGCTAATTCCGATGACAAAGGAAGATACCAAGTTGAAGGAGAAATGATTCGAGCAACTTACGGTCACTCCATTGAACTTGAACTTGACCTTCCAACAGACCAAATTCCTGAAGCATTGTATTGGCCTTGTGAAGAAGAACAAGTTGAGACCATCAAGGAACTCGGAATTACAACCGGCGATCGAAAGAACATTCACCTCTCACGAAGCATCTCAAACGCAATGGAAGCAGGATACAAAGGCTCCGCCCAAATCAACCGCCCAGCCATTCTTGAAGTTGATACAGTTCGTGCAATTGCGGACGGACACATCATCTATCGAGCAGGTAAAACCGTATTCTTGGTTGATGAAATGCCAGGCGAATACCTCTATCGCATTGAAGCAGATGATCCAATGGTTTTGGAAATTATCGCTCAGTGGGAACTTGAAGAGCAAGAAGAAGAATGATCAGCGCTTTGCTCCACACGAGGGGCAGAAATCAAGGTCATTTTCAAGCCGTGCTCCACATTCTTTACAGAGTGCACCGCTGATACTTAGTGTATCCAGCTTTGAGACATGCTGTGGTGCTTCTTCGCGAGAATTCGGAAGTACGATGTGAAGAGGATCGATACCATGTTCCTTGAGTTCTCGGAAACGATTTCCGAAAATTATGGCCTCTTGAATAGCAGACTCGATTTGAAGTTGACGAGATTCCCGTTCAGTTCGGTCGGCGATTTCTTCTGATTCTTCAAGAACGGCTTGGAGATGACGCATGAAGTCACTCAGCGTTGGACCATCGGACATACTTACTGGTTGACTCGGTGGGTCATCAATGCTTGGTGGAAAAACTGTGATTTGAATGAAAATCAAGGGTCATCCTCATGAGCCATTCACCCTTGGTCGAAACATGCGTGAGCGTGTTGTCATCAAATGGGGTGGCGGACTTATCACTGAAAAATCATCGCTCTGCACTCCCAACTTGGCGATTTTAGAACAACTTGCAGAAACTATTGTCGTTTGTCAAAAGAATGGCATTGATGTCATATTGGTACACGGTGCTGGTTCATTTGGCCACCTGCGTGCAAAACATTGGCGGCTCAATGAAGGATTACTCCTCGATGCTGAGTTCAACAGCGATGGGGTGTGCACAACTCAGAGAGAAGCAGTACATACCGTTCGTCAAGAGATGTTAGAACTCAATGCACATGTATGCCATGCCCTTGAACAAAAAAACATCACACCAATCGTTCATCCACCTCACCTTTGGGCACAAAATACGGGACCGGGTTTTACTGGAGACCTCAATCGTTTTCACCAACATGAACCAGGTCAAGTGCATGTTACCTTCGGTGACATTGTTGATGTTGAAGGGAATGAACAATTTGGAATTCTCTCTGGTGATGACCTTGTAGTGCGCTTAGCAGTAGAATTACCGGGCGTTCAGAGATTAGTCTTCGCCATCAAAGGAGTTGATGGGATTTTGCGAGTGCCGCCAGAGCAGGCCGACGACGATGACCTGATCGAAAATTGGTATCCTGGCATTGAATTTGAGGGAACGCATCAATCACAAATTGATGTGACAGGGGGAATAGGGCTCAAAGCAGCGCGAGGCGCTCTGGTTGCATCACATGAAGTTGAAGTGACCATGGTAAATGGGGGCAAAGCTGGACGTGTTCTCAATGCAATGCTTGGAAATGATGTACGCGGGACAAGAGTAACTGCAAAACAGTGAACTACGTCCTTTCGCATTGAGAACTTATCACTCAATCTCAACAGATAGAAGAGAACTCTTCATGTAGCGACCGCGAATCCATTGATACTGGGGTTCACATGGCTGGCTACGATATTTCCGATGTTCCAACCGTTGAACTGTCTGATTCTGAACAAGGTTTGCTTGCAGAAATTGGTGCTGATTCAGTGCAATCCCAACTCATGGCTGAGTCCATAATTCAGGTAACTGAAAAAGACGAAGTCATCGGCCCAGTTTCTAAAATCTCAGCACATAGGGATGCTGGCGCTCTGCATCGGGCATTCAGTGTCCTACTTTTCGATGCCGAAAACCGTTTGCTTCTTCAACGCAGAGCTGATGACAAAGTTACGTTCCCAGGGGTTTGGGCAAACTCTTGCTGCTCTCATCCTCTGCATTCAGAATCAGAACTCATCGAAGAAGACAATCTTGGTGTGAAGAATGCAGCCATACGAAAGATGGAGCAAGAACTCGGAATATCACCCGATTCACTTTCGACAGATGATTTCCACTTTATGACAAAAATGCGTTACTCTGCACGCATGAATGAAACTTGGATCGAGAGAGAAGTTGACCACATACTGGTTGCAAAAGTGGATGTCGAACTCAAACCGAATCCAAATGAAGTATCGGAAGTTGCTTGGGTTACCTTTGATGAACTGGAAGAAATGCTGGTTGAAGAAAATCCACAAAACGGTTCAATTGCCCCTTGGTTCCGATGCATTGCAGCACTCATCATGACCAAAGATTGGTGGGATGCTGCAGGAAACAGTTCAGCATTAGCCGAACTTGCTGACGATGAAATCCATGATATGGGTGATGTCACACACATGCTCCCTGGTGCAGAAGGTGCAGGCCTCAATGTTTCAGTTCTTGAGGTGAAGCCTTTGGTTGAGGAGCGAATAATGAACAGTCTCATGGCATCACGCCACGAGCGGTTAGCTGCTGCCATGACTCACCTCATTCACGGTGGAGGTAAACGTCTTCGTGCTACTTTGCCATGGCTTGTTGGTAAAGCGGTAGGAGATACGCATTCAGGTATGCTCGATGTAGGCGCTGCAATCGAAACTGTTCACAATTTCACACTGGTTCATGATGATATCATGGATGATGATGATGTTCGAAGAGGTCGAAATGCAGTCCACATTGAATTTGACCTCCCTACAGCGATAAATGCTGGCGATGCTATGCTTGCTATTGCTTTCGAAAGTTTAGTTCAAGCAGAAGGACTGGAAGACAAGGATGTCGCACCACTTGTTAACCGGATTGCTTGGATGGTTCGTAGAGTAAGTGAAGGGCAACAAATGGATATCGAGTTTGAGGATGAATTGGCCGTTTCCGAAGAAGATTACATCGAAATGATTGAGGGTAAAACCGCAGTTATGTTCCTTACATGTGCAGAAATTGGCGCCCGTATGGCCGGAGCAGACCAAGACATCATCGATTGTATGGCAGACTGGGGACTTGCAGTGGGCCTCTGTTTCCAATTGATGGATGATTTAATCGATGTTCTTTCAGATTCAGACGTTCTTGGCAAACCTGCTGGTTCAGACATTGCCCAAGGCAAGCGCACACTGATGGTTATACATGCGCTTTCACAGCCAGACAGTGACGATAAGACCACACTTCTTGCAGCCTTAGGAAAGGGTGAAGATGCCGATCCTGAATCAATTCAAAATGCACTCATTGCTCTGGGCAATTTGGGTTCAATAGACTACGCAAGGAAGAGAGCTGTTGAATACCATGCCAAAGCACACGCTTGCCTGGATAGAATCCCCCAAAGTCCAGCAATGCGTGCTTTGCGTGAACTCACCGATTTCCAACTGAAGAGAATCAGTTGATTGTAACCATCTCATCAGTTACAAGTTCTCCACTTTGAATCACTTTAGCGTACCAACGTGCTGAAAACGGGTGTTTTTTTACTGAAATTCGCGAAAAGTTCCCGTTTGAGAAAGATTCTTTGATTGTACGACATGGTGGGGCGTCTGAAGTAATTTCCAAAATTACATTTTGAAAATGAAATTGACTCCCAACCTGTATGGTGGTCCAATCAATTCCTTGAACCAATACATTTTCACCTACTGAACCCGGAAAGATTGGATGTCCTTCGCTTGAGAGTTCGGAAAGTACTTCGGAACTGAACAAGCAAACCGCACGATTTGGTCCACCGTGATGTTTCAGGTCGTTTTGCTTGTCTCCAATACATCCATGTTCACGAACAAGTAAGTTGGTCACTTCTGATTTTGGAACCCCGCCATTGGGGGCAACAAATAGGCCCACAACTGAGCCACTCATGCATCTCACTCAGCGTAGTATGATTCCGGGTAAGGTTCTGGCTTGAGGCCTTTACGTGTTCGAATTTGGCCGACAACTTTGTCAAACAGTTGAGGAGGGAGCATTTCGAAACCGAGGTTCTCGGTGTTCCAAACTGCTCGACCCTGAGATGCAGCACGAATGTCGTTAGAGAATCCAAAGGTTTCAGCGATTGGAAGAACACCGACAACGGTAGTAACTTCTCCTTCCGATGGCATGTCTTCAATAATTCCTCTTCGGTTCGTGACTTCTCGGGTTACTTGACCAAGCCAGTCATTAGGAACTGAAACGAACGCCTTCTGCATAGGTTCGAGAAGAACTGTTCGTGCTCTCATCATTGCACCCTTAATTCCGTTGCGAACGGCAGGAATTGTTTGGGCAGGTCCACGGTGAATAGCGTCCTCGTGCAGTTTTGCATCTACGAGCCGAACAAACATTCCTTGAACCGGTTCATCAGCGATTGGACCCTTCGAACATACACCATTGAATGCTTCAATAATCAATTCACGAGTTTCGTGAAGACCCTGAATACCCTTAGTATCATTCACAAGAACATTGGAACCATTGATAGCGTAAATTTTTCGCATCAAATCTTTGTCCATTCCGAGTTCACCGAACTTACGGCCGACTTCCTTTGCGTCATTCGGTCGAATGGTTCCAGAGCCAAGATCTCCAGCACGGAGAGCTGCGACAACTTCAGGAGTGAGGGCTTCAATTTCAAAGAAGAAACGGTTGTGGCGGTTTGGTGATTTACCTTCAAACGCATGTCCACGATTGCTACCTTGAATACCTTCACGATAAACAACGATAGGTGGGCTTACACTCACTTTGATGTTCTGTTCTTCTTCAATTCGGTAAACGGTAATTTCCAAGTGCAACTCACCCATACCGGCAAGCAGAGCTTCACCGGTTTCTTGGTTGGTTGTGACTTGGAGAGATGCGTCAGCCTTAGCAAGGGAACGTAGAGCGTCAATGAACTTTGGAAGGTCCTTCATACTCTTAGGTTCAACTGCAACGGTGACAACAGGATCCGAGTAGTGTCGAATTGCTTCGAACGGAGTGAAATCTTTGTCACGTGAAAGGGTTACACCTGCAGCTGCGGAGCGAATACCGGTAAGAGCAGCGATGTTTCCTGCTACAACCTTTGGAACAGTAATTCGATCTCCACCGACCATCATACTCACTTGCTGAACACGTTCTGCTTTTGCAGCACCGATTGCGAAAACAGATTCACCCTGAGATATTGCCCCTGAATAAATACGTCCAACAGCGACTTCACCAGCGTGTGGGTCCATCCAAATTTTGGTAATCATCATTGCAAGTTCTGCTTCAGGGTCACAACTGACCATTGCCTTACCAATCTCGGAGTCAAGATCGCCAGTCCAAATGTTCGGGATACGGTATGGTTGTGCCTCAACAGGTCCTGGGAGCTTAGTAACTGCCATGTCCAAGAGAACTTCGTGAACAGGCGCCTTGGATGCGAGCGTCTTTTGATCTTCATTGTTACAGTATTCGAAAATTTGAGTCATCGATACACCGGACTTTTTCATGTATGGGATGGTAATACCCCAGTTGTGGTATGCACTACCGAACGCAACAGTTCCGTCCATGACACTGACTTGCCAGCTCTTCTTGAATTCTTCAGGAGCGAACTGACCAATAAGTCGGTTCACTTTTTTGATGGTTTCAGTAAATCGAGCCATCATGTCTTCAGGAGTCACTTGCAATTCGTTAATCAGTCGGTCGACTTTGTTAATGAAAAGAACTGGCTTGACCTTTTCTTTGAGAGCTTGGCGAACAACAGTTTCGGTTTGAGGCATTGGCCCTTCTACTGCGCATGCTAGAATGAAACATCCGTCAACAGCACGCATAGCGCGTGTAACGTCGCCACCAAAGTCAACGTGACCTGGTGTGTCGATGAGATTGATAAGGAAATCAGTTCCTTCAACAGCGTGAACCATAGAAGCAGATGCTGCGTTAATGGTAATACCACGAGCAGATTCTTGCTCATCGAAGTCCAGTACACGAGCAGCACCAGCAAGATCACTGGACATCATTCCTGCACCAGCAATGAGGTTGTCCGATAAGGTAGTCTTCCCGTGGTCAATGTGTGCAGCAATACATAAATTACGAATTTGAGGTAAAATATGCATGACTTCGGTTGCTTTGTTAATATTATCTTCCTTTCGGCCCATGGAATCACCCGTGACTTCTCGTCATTATCGGCCACCGGAAAGGGGTTCTTAAGTGACTCGCAACGAACAAACGGTTCGGGGCGACAGTGAGCGAAAAAAGGCTTTCGCAAACACTTGTTGATGGCAACTAAATCGCTTGAATAGACTTCAACGAGCAGAGGAAGCGATGCGTTCCAATTCTTCCTTCTTTGCCACTGCAAAAGAAGTAGCATCATCAGCAGATGCTTTGGAGATTTCATTGATTACGCAGTTGGTCAAAGTTCGCTTTGATTTGTGAGTTCCTTGTTGAGCACCTTTAGCGAGGTTACGTAGAGCGACGTCAAGGCGTCGAGAAGGTGAAGAGTCGACTGCCTTTGGCTGTGAGACCGCACCGAATTTGATTCGAGTAATCTCTTCCATTGGAGCAGCGTTGCAAATAGCATTGACGAAAATCTGAAGTGGATTTTCTCCGGTCTTTACAGCGATTGCGTCAAGAGCAGCTTCAAATGCCTTCATTGCACCCTGTTTCTTTCCAGTGTAAGGTCCAGTTCGCATGAGTTTGTTGATGTAGCGTTCTACGACAGATAACTTCGCTTTACCGAACCATGCGTTAGCGTGCCGACCACCAGTGTGCGGGACTCCAACTGTTGTGAGATTGATGTAAGGAGCAAGTCCAGGGTCTTTGCAGGTGATTGCTGATGCATCCCACTTGCCAAAAACGAGTGTCCCGATACCTGCAATAGGTCGGACGTCTTCAACGACAACTTCTTCTTGTTCTTCTTCAACTACCACTTCTGATTCGGACATATTCTAACACCTCAGCGGATTGGCTTTTCTTTTCGGCCACGAACCATTTCGTTCAATGAAACGCCGTTGACTTGAATGACCTTGTATCGGACACCAGGAATATCTCCGTATGAACGACCCATACGTCCACCGATACCCTCGACCATAACTTCATCGTGTTCATCGATGAAGTTGATTGCACCATCGCCGGGAGCGAATGCTGTGAGTTTGTTACCGTTTTTGATCAGAGAAATTTTCACTGCTTTGCGGATGCCAGAATTAGGCTGCTTGGCCTCAATACCGACTTTTTCAATAACGATGCCCTTCGCTTGTGTAGAGCCTGCAAGAGGGTCGTGTTTTGCTCGAGACTTGAGCATACGCTTCTTGTATCGGCGGTCTGACCAGCGAAACTTTTGACGGTCCTTTGCCATTTTAGCACCTGCGAAGAGTCCTCTACCCATCATAATCACCGCATTGAAGCACTCTGCCGACTTGAATCCCCTATTTAAAACGACCCTCAAAGCCTGAGTCGATGGGTCAGAGAAATATGCTGAATCTCTGATGAAATCTTTCGAACAGAAGTAGGTCAAATCAGCCCATATAGCCGAATTACAGCATGTCTATTAAACAAGGTTCAAGCGTTGAGTTCATTTCGCAGGAGCATGGCCTTTCGCGACCACCTCGGTGCAGCCACCGTAGAATCCAACCCTGTTAGCCTCATTCACGGTATGTGGGAGCACTCTCGAGCGAGTCACCATGACCTGACCTTGTTCGAAGAGATTCCAGAAAGCCCGGGACATCGTGCTGCAATCAATATATTGACTCGAGAACGGCTATGTGAGGCTATTGGAATCACGCCAGAGGAATACATCGATACATTGGGTTGGGCAATGAATAATCCAAGTGAACCGATAATTGTTGACGCATCGGAAGCTGAGTGTTTCGAAAATCTACAAGAGAGTGTTGACATCACAAAACTGCCTATTCCTCACCATTGGCCGCAAGACCGGGGGCGTTATTCTTCGGCAAGCGTAATCATTGCTGAAGACAATGGAATCAGAAATATGTCTTTTCACCGACAGTTCGTCCGTGATTCGAACCATTTGGTCGTGCGATTAGTTCCACGACATCTGAGAACACTGACCATGAATGCGAGAAAAGAAGGTCGAGAAGTGGACATAGCAATCGTCAATGCACCCGACCCAGTCGTTTTACTCGCAGCGGCTATGTCGTTTGATGAGAACATCGATGAGTTAACAATCGCTGCTGCCCTTCACGAGAAATTGTATGGGAAACCACTCCGATTAACTCGAATGCCAAACGGAGTTCTTGCACCCGCAGATGCAGAATACGTATTGTGGGGGAGAATAACCAACGAGAACGATGATGAAGGTCCCTATGTCGATATTACTGGAACCGTTGACGATGTTCGCCAAGAGCCCGTGATTGAAGTCGATGGCGTCATTCATCGCGACAATCCTATTTTCCATGCCCTGATTCCAGGTGAAGCAGAACACAAGACACTGATGGGACTCCCTCGTGCTCCGACCATCAAGGCTGCTGTGAGTGAAGTCTGTGAGTGCATCGATGTTCACATGACTGAGGGTGGATGCGGTTGGTTAGCTGCCGTCATTAAAATTCGCAAAACCCGTGAAGAAGATCCATTGCGTGCGATTGAGGCTGCACTTGCCGGACATCGAAGTATGAAAATGGTAACAGTTGTTGATGAAGATATCGACATCGGAGACCCTGTTCGAGTTGAGTGGGCTATGGTCACCCGTTGGCAACCTGACAAAGATACAATCATCCTTTCTAACCAAAAGGGAAGTTCTCTCGACCCATCACGTGACTCCGATGGACTTACAGCAAAAGTAGGTTTTGATGCTACTTTACCTTGGGGCGTTGACCATGATGGATTCATGTCCGTCCAATGAGCATCTTAGCGAAGAAGTTGAATGTAGAGAGACGGTGTGCATGTCATGGCTGGGGAAAGTGCAGACCTTTTGCAACACCCACGTCGCAATCTTGGGAACCGATACCGGACACAGGCTCAAAAATTTGTGAGGCTTGCTTCAAACGACCCCGAACGATTTGAGGACAATTTGGCTTGGGCAGAACAAAATGCTCGCCAAGCACTTCTTCACGATTTCACTGATGAGAGAAACTGGCGGTGTTTGGCTGACATCAAAGTCGTCAACGGTGATGGATTAGGCCTATGTGCAGTTCTTGAAGATATCTTTGTGGTATTGGGACGTGATGCTGAGCAAGTTGAACAATTGAAAGATGTCGATTTTCTTATGGTTGGTCTTGAACTGCTTGAAGCTGCATTCGCACGAGATCCCCTTGACCCCGATTCATGGTGGTCGACATTCTCTGACCCATCTACACTGGAAAAAGAACTTGAAGATTTTGCTGAACGATGCAGACGTTTAGATTTCAGTGACCAGAGAGCAAACATCGTTTACGGGCGAAGATTGGAACGTTTACGTTCTGGTGGGCATGAAAATCTGTTCATTGAACTCTCTCGTCACCTGCTTGCTCACCGACCTAATAATCATGAACTCTGGATGGAACTGGGACGACTCTATGAGCGCAGAGAGGAAATGGACGAAGCATGGTCGTGTTATGACCATGTGCAGCAACTGCAGCCTCACCAAAATCCCCGTGACCTGTTTTTGCAACGAATCACGGGTCGCATCATGGGTGAGGAAGAGAAACCCTGGACCTCACCGAGTATCGAAAAGCGTTCACAATTTTTGGAACAAATGCTTCAACTTTCACAACGAATATCATCTGCAGATGAAACCACTGAAGAGAGTATTAAACCTCAAGAAGAAAAGATTTCAGCACATCCTGATTTGATGCGTTTGCAATCGCTCATGGAAGCCGGTGATTCATCAGAAGCATTCTTTTTGGCACGAAGACTCGTATCTCAAGGTGAGGATTGGGCTGAAGAATGGGTTCAAAGAGCCAAGGAAAACTTCTGAGGTGATGGAGTGAATGAAGACCAGAGCCCAGTGTTTGTTCTCGCATGGGTCACCCTAGAAGGAGAGCAAAAGAGAAAACTTGGTGATGGCGGAAAGGTCGTCTTTGTCGAGCACCCCAAGCGAGGATGGGAAATCCCAGGTGGTCATCTTGAACCGGGTGAAACACCTGAACAAGCATTGCTTCGTGAACTTAAGGAAGAAACTGGGCTTGATGGAATTATTCGACATTGGAATAAGGAATACTACCCAAAAGGCTGGGTTGCACACGTCACAACACAGGTGGCAGAACCCGAACAATGGAGCGTGAATGACGATAAGGTTCGAACGGTTAAATGGTGGGATGAAATCCCTCCACTCATCGAATGGACTCGTGAAGAATTCAGTGACTTAACTGATTGGTGCTTTAATCTATAGATTAAATCATCGTCAATGTAGCTAAGCGAACATTCCACAGTGACTTGAGTTCACCATCTTCGATACAACTTTGAACAATTGCAACAAGCATTGGATCTTCAATTCCATCAGGATCTTGTATCAAGGATTCAAATCGTTCCAATTTGTCAAGGCGATGTGCAAGACTCACCATTGCTCGTAAATCAGGCCGGTCATCACCTGTATTTTTCTCTGGAAGATTCGAACAACACCATTCAAACACGTCATTGAGATCATCAGGGTGAACTTTGAGTTCTCTCGGCTCTTGCCCCGCATCTCTTGGCTTTGCATTCTCAACTTGGATGTGCATTTTCTCAGCAGATGCATCGCTTGAGTCACTTGCAAAATCCAAAAACAGGGCGCCGCCTTCGATTGCCATTCCAATTTGGTTTGCCTTCAAAGCATGTGCGTGCGCATTCCATGCATGTCGAACCGAATCAAAAATATGACCAAGTGCGGCACAAATTCGACTGGCACCAAGCCGAGATAATGCTACAGTTTCATCAGCATGCCCTCCGTTGCGAGGAATATCAGAATAGACGGTGAGTGCCATAAGGGGTTCCCCGCATGCGGTATGAAGAGCAGCCTTGTTGATGAGAGAGAGGTCATGGTCACGACTTGCTAAGGCTACAGATTTCAAACGTGTTTCAGCCCAAGTCAAGTCCTCTTTTGCAGCCTCAGTGTCACCAAGCTCATATTTGGCCAAACCCAGTTCCATTCGAAGACGTCCCTCCAAAGCCAAATCACGCGTATCTGGATGTCGTGCAATGTCAAGTGCATCTTCAATGGCTTGCTGGAGGCGTGTATCACCTAACATTCGACGGCGGACAAGTGACAGAGTGGCCTTTTCTGCAGGCGTCAGAGCAGTATCGATAAGCGCTAGTAATTCAGCAGCATCCAAAAAAAGAGCGGCTTCTGCTAACGGTAGCCATGTGGACCAATTCATCTCTTCACGCCACTCCTCGAGTGTTGCAATATCGACCGGACCCTGTTCACGCCAGCGAGAAATGAAGTAACCAGGGGCGTGAGGAACCTCGATTTCCGACATTACTCTTCACTCCTTTTTATTGAGGCAACAAGTGCAATAAAAGAAGATTCTGCTGCTACCCTGTCAACTTTGCCACTCCATCCAGCAGCACCATCATGACCTCCTCCTTCTCCACCGATTCTCTCCGCAACACTCGCCATTATTTCTCCAAGATGGATTCCTTTCTGTGTCGTATGACGTGAGGCTCGGGCGGTTAATCGGGTTTGTCCATCACGGAATCGGCTCACTAAGGCGATTTCTGCACCAGTTCCGATTAAGAGACCGGCTAATCGGCCTTCAAGTGTTCCTGAATACGTGTGAACAATATTCCAAGGACCAGAATCAACTGAGGTTGCGCGGCTCAGGCCGCGAAGCAAACTTCCACGTTCACTGGGAGTCGTAGTCTCTGATTCAACAAACTCTACAAAAGATGCATAGTCCAAACCTTCTCCGGTCAAAACGTCAACAGCCGTTTGAAAAGCTCCTTTGTCAGCATGACGAAATCTACCAGTATCGGTGAGAAGTCCAGCCAGAAGCATCTTTCGAACAACAAGAGAACGTGATTGAGGAGAATATGCAGTGAGATAAGAATCTACAATTTGAGTCGTCGCTCTCACATCCCATTGCAAAAGAAGGTCTCCGTTCTTTAATTCCCAATCACATGTTGAATGGTGGTCAAGAATGCACACCGGTACATCTGGTGGCAGATTGAGGCCTATTTGTCCCGATGCAGCAGCATCAACAACGATAATCCCACCAATGGTTTTCGGCCAGACAGTTTGGTGTTCGGATAATTTTCGAAACGGTGCTTGAAGCGACTCAACCATCCGTTTAGCGGTTCGACCAAGATGCAAGCCGCAAGCCATCATGTTCGAATGAACCGAGGAAAGAGCGACTGCTGAGCCAATGGTGTCCATGTCGCCGTTTTTTCCAGTGACAACTGGAACTGCACCTTTGGAACATGCTTCAGTCAACCAGTCATGGAACGCTTTGAGTTCGGATAACTGGGCGTCGTTAAGATTCATGCGTTTTCAGTCCCCGCGAGCATTTGTTTCAATTGATTATACGTTGCAAGCAGTTCTGCTTCACGTTCAGTAAAGCGTTCGAGGTGACCTTTCAAAGCAACGAGTGTATCTTCAAGTTCTTTGATCAAGTTTGGACGGTCGTAAACTTCGACCAATACTCCACCCATTTGTTGGTGCAGAGCAAGGTCGTCTGGTTGGTTCTTGACATTTTCAATTGTGGCTTCCAATTCAACAACTTGGGCGCGAAGGTTGGCCACTTGTTGTCGTGCAGATTGGACTTCATTGACGACGACTTGGAGTTGCTCGAGGTTATCCATGTTGCTCACCTGTTCTGCTCAATCGGTTTTGGTTGATGAACCCTCGGACTTAGCAGAGAGTGAGGAAAGGAGAGAATCAACTGCAATTATTCCACGCATTCTGGTATTCCACATCGCACGCAAATCTTTTGATTTTTGTTCTCGAAGGTGGAATTCAAAACTCTCTTTTGATGCAGACCAATGAATCTCTTCATCGGTCACCAAAGCATCCGCAAGAGCTCTTGTATCAGCACTGGTTTTCGACTGAACGCAAAGAGAAAGTGACCAACTGGTAGTCATCTAAAGACACTCCTTCGAGTGTAATCACTCTTCTTCGGAAATTTCACCAGCAGCCAGAGCACGCTCGTAATCAAGCGCAGCCTGTTGTGCGATGAACGCCATATCTGCTGTGGTTGCTCCCTCAACAGAACGACGTAGAATTCGACTGTTGGTATCGGATGCTCGAGTGAATGGTTCCCATGCGCCACCTGCGAAGGTGTGGTCGCACTTTGCACAATGCCAAATCCCAACAGAAACTCTGCGGACTTTACGGTATTGGCAAACAGGACATGTATATTTTGCAGTCTTCTTTGCTAATGCAGCACCTGCGTTTCGACGAACTGAAACACCATATCGGGCTCCAAATCGTGCTGTTGCACCTGCTTTTTGTGTTCGCTTTGCCAATCAGTTCCCCTCCTGGGTTGCTACGAGTTTACGAAGTTCGGAGCATCGCTGATGCGCCACCTCGAATATCTCTGCAAATTCCGCCGGCGTGAACACCCCTCTTAACCCCTTTTGTAGGGAGTGGAGGTGTCCTTCATCACCAAGAGTGATGTGAATTCGCTCATCTCCACCGAGTTCTTCCTCTTCGGAAGGATCGAAAACATATCGACCACCTACTCGAGTGAATGATGCCATAATAGGGGTACCATTCACTTTCAGAGTGTAATCTTCACCAACGTCAAAGCGTTCAGCAGGGACAACTGCTGTTCGAAGAGCTGCAATTGCTGCAAGGCCACATGCATCAAACACATTGCCGCCATCAGATAAAACATGGATATCAATCATGACACCCCAAACTTTCTCACCTGGGACAATGCACAGACTTTCCATGTCAATGCATCCTGATTCACGGATACCTCGGTCAACAACACGACCAAGTTCAATGGATTGTGGTGATGGTGGCCCAGGCTCATATTTTCGGTGAGCGACTGGTCGCAATTCAGCACCGCACATCAAAGATCCTTGAGAAGGTCGGTCTGGCCAAGGTGTACGAATTTCAAATTTGACACCGGCGTAAACAATAGTTTTGCCCATTACGACTTTGGCTGAACCTTCAGCATTGTAAAGACAATCGATTTGTAAATCTACATCACGACCATCCCAACGGCCACGGCCATCGAGGCGAAGATCATCTTCAGCGAGTCGAGCAAGTTCTTGGCGAAGAAGAGTTGGTACGAGTTCGACCATCAGTTCTCACCTCCTTCGTATCGGCGCTTGAGCGCATCAACCATGATCTCATGAATCTCAGCAGCTGCTTTGAAATTGTATTCCATTGCAAGGTTATATTCATCAGGTGAGAGGTCTCCATCCATTTGCAGGAATGCAATTTCTCCCGTGTTTGGCAATATGCCAACAGGTAAGTCTGCTTGCCCGTAATTGTCTTCAGCCTTGTCCAAATCTAAAACGACAATGTCTTCGACTTTTCCAGAAGCAACACCAACAAGAAGGTCTCGCATTGGAATTCCAGCATCAGCCAGAGCAACAGAAGCAGCGGTAATACCAGCGCAACGTGTTCCTGCCTCAGCAGCAAGAATCTCAATTTCAACACGAATCTTCGAACGAGGATAACGTTCGACGAGAACAACTGATTCAAGAGCCTCAGCAGTTACTTTCGAGATCTCTCGAGAACGGCGGTTAAAACCTGGCCGAATTCGGTCACTGGTAGAGAATGGAGCCATGTTGTATCGAACATCGATAACTGCACGATCTTGTCGCTGAATCTTACGAGGATGAGCCTCCATAGGTCCATACACAGCAGCAACTGCCACATTCAATCCATGCGTTACCATTGCTGAACCATCTGCAGCAGGAAGAATTCCTGCCTCGATTGTCACTGGTCGCATTTCGTCAAGCTTGCGTCCGTCCAGTCGAAGACCGTCGTCGCGTAATAATTTCACATCACCGTATCCGCCCATTAAGCATCACCATTTTTTGGAGCATTGTTTTCAAGAGCAGAGAGATCTGCTTCGAATGATTTTTTGTGTCCAGAAGTGTGAACCAAATCGATTGCTTGGCGAGCCCAAGCAATTCCATCAGCGTCACCATCGACCCAAACTTTACCATTTTCACCGACGATGATTCTGCAGTCGCAAGCATCACGGAGTCGTTGAATGGTAGCATTGCCTTCTCCACGAAGGCGTTCTATGTGAGTAATAGGAACAGAATGAACTGAACCCTGATTGAGACGTCGTAGGCCAACTCCCTTCATTGTGAGTACGACATTGTGGCATTCATCGACTTCTTGAACACGTGCCAAGACTACATCTCCGATACCCATATGCTGTCGAGCAGCTCCGAATTCGACTTTCCAAGGTGCGAGTGACATTGGCAAAAGTCCTTGGAATGGGCCGTTGATATTCATGAACCAAAGATTGTTTCGAACTTCAGCAACTGTTGCAACGATAAGGTCGCCTGAACGTGGCATATATGCGCTGTTAATCGGGTCGACTGAGACCGTATTGTTCAGGTGTTTAACCCACCCGAGGCGGGTGGCAATAATTGTATCATTTTGTGCGAGTGCACCACTTCCTACGCGCATCCCGGCAGATGGCCCAATAGCCATACCCGGGGTCACGAGGCGCAGCTCGGCGCCGTTTTGACCGTTGGACATTTCTTTCTCTCCATTCTTGGCGAATCGCCAACCCATGATAAAGCCGACCCTTAGAGAATCTAACGAACAAGGCAACTCAAAGTTATAATTCTCTGAACTCGGTGTCAGAAGATTGGCGCATGAGTTTTCCGATAATTGTATCTTTCATCCCAGCAGGCAACTCAATAATCGCCGCCCAAGTACCGTTTTCTAACCACTGCTCCTTTTCCATGTATTGTCGCAAGACTCTGGATGCTGAACCATAAGCAGAACCGGGGACACGAATTGCCAAACGAATCGATTCAAACGAAAGAGGAATCATGGGTTTCAACAATTCAATGGCATCCTTTACCTGATCCTCTAATCGTTTGAAGGGATCTACTGAATATCTAGATTCATCGAGAGCCAATTCTATGCGAGTTTTTGGATGTGGACTTTTTGATTTCGGGTCAACCGCCATCGTGTGAATTTCATGAACAATTTGTTGACGCATTTGCTCGACTCTTGCTTTTCTTTGGGCTGTTGTTAGTTGAATGCTTCCTTTCGACAGAATAATCTTCGCAATTTCTAAAATGTCTTGCGTTCCAAATGTGTTTTCAATTGCTTCTTCTGTAGGTCGCTCTGCACCACGGATGTCGTGGAATACCTCATCCATTGCGAGGAATTGGTCGAGGTCGACTGAAGTCGGATCTGCTTTGAAGTCCTCAACTGAATTTGGATCAACGAGCAGTTCGTATCGTTTTCCAGCTTTTTCCATCCGTGCAAGCACGGCATCATCAAGACTTACCATAATCTCCCTCGTGTTCAGGTGGGAGAGACAGCATTTGAACGTGGCTATCTAATTTCACTCTTCCAACGGTTTGAGCCGGTCGATTTGCTTGTTGACTTCAGAGCGGTCAAGAACTCGGTATCCATCAGCATCGACAACAGTCACTTCAACTGCTTCACGGTTAAGTTCTGTATCGTTTGCGCTTCGAAGAGCCTCAAGGCCAAGTTTCATTGCGGCATTCAGCGTCAAACCTTCTTTCCAGTTGGACTCAAAGAATTCGATGACGGTGTTGCGTCCACTTCCAATTGCTCCTGCATGGTAAGACTGGTATGCCCCACTCGGGTCAGTCTCATAGAGGTGGATTCCATTGTCGTCGACTCCACCGATAAGGAGAGCTGTTCCAAATGGTCGTGAACCTCCGTATTGGGTGAAGGATTGCTTGAAATCACAAAGTTTCTTGACAAGAACATCAACTGGGACTTGTGCAGCATACGTGATGCGATTGACTTGAGCATCAACACGGGCACGGGCTACCAACTGACGAGCGTCAGCAACAAGACCAGAGGTTGCAATACCAATGTGACCGTCGACCTTGAACATCTTTTCGATGGACTCAGGAATAATAAGTCGGCTCACAATGCGCTTATCGCAAACCAAAACTACACCATCACGGAACTTCAAACCTGCAGTCGTCGTTCCTCGCTTGACTGATTCTCTAGCATATTCAACTTGAAACAATCGTCCGTCTGGGCTGAATGTCGTAATTCCGTGGTCGTATCCTCTTCCGCTTGGTTGCATGTCGTCACTCTCAATGTTCCGTTAAATCGACGCTTTATGAGGATGAGGGTTCAAGTGAATGAATCATCGCATAGAGGCCGATACACCTAACTGAGTTCGCCACCCCATTTGAACCCTCACCCAAACACACTTCACCCCTAAACTCTTCAAATGGTTCTACTTAGGAAGTTTATGCGAGTCGCAGTCCTGTCTTCAGGTGGCAAAGATTCTGCCGCTGCATGGTGGTGGGCCATGTGTAAAGGCTGGGACGTCACCCATTTGGTCACGGTTCGAATAACTGGTGGGGACTCATGGATGTTTCAGGTCCCAGGAACGCATTTGGTTGAACACCAAGCGAAGCTTGCCGGAATAGAATGGATTCAGGTTGATTCCAGTGGCGAACAAGAAACGGAAATCGACGACTTAGAACGGGCGCTATCGACTCTAAAAATCGACGGAATTGTTAGCGGAGCGTTACGCTCAGACTACCAAAAAAGCAGAATTGAAAGAATGGCTGAACGGTTGGACATCAAAAGTTGGACACCGTTGTGGCATCAAAAAAGTCAGTTTCATATGAAAGGACTGATTGAAAATGGATTTCAGGTATTCATCACCGGAGTGAGCAGTGAAGGGCTCGGCAAAGAGTGGATCGGTAGGACACTTGATGCCTCATCGCTTCAAGAGCTGGAAGAATTGTCACAAAAATACAGATTTAATGTCGATGGAGAAGGCGGAGAATACGAGACATTGGTCACTGGAGGTCCACATTTTGCGGGTCGCCTTGAATTGGTTGGAACCGTCGATTGGGACGGACGCAGAGGAACATTCGAAATCGAACAGGTTCACAGTATTGCTTGACGAGCGAGAGCTACGCATTCATCGACGATTTCACCTGAAACTCCGATGTGGTTTGCTGGTTCAAACATCGCTTCCAATTCTTCAGCAGAAAAGGCAGCTGCAATGGCTGGAGTCCGACTGCAAACATCGATGAGTTCAATGTTTTTGTCCACAGCCTCAAACGAGGCTGCTCGAAGAATTTCATGAGCTTCATCACGAGGTATGCCGTGGTCAACCAAGTCAATCATCACTTTTTCAGCCATCACGAGACCTTTCTGAGAATGGATGTTGGCAAGGCAACGCTCTGCATCAACCCACATGTTCTTCAAAACATCACGGGTCTTCGCCATCACATCTTCGCATAATGCTGATGCGTGCGAAAGTGTAAATCGTTCACTGCTTGAGTTCGCCAAGTCACGTTCATGCCAAAGTAATGCATTTTCGTAAGTAGGGATAATCATAGCACGAACAATTCGAGCCAATCCACTCGCATTTTCCGACTTGATAGGATTCTTTTTGTGCGCCATTGTTGAAGAGCCAACTTGCTTTTCAACGTCGAATCCTTCCCCTGCTTCACGTATTTCAGAGCGTTGAAGATTACGAACTTCTTGAAGTATTTTCTCACAACTTGCAGCAACATTTGCCAGCCATGAAATGTATTCAATGTAGCGATCACGACCGACAACTTGCGTTGTCGCTAATGGAACTCCAAGCCCTAAGTGGGTCAAAATCAAACGCTGTAATTCGCGAGCGTTTTCACCTTGTGCAGCACCTGTTCCAACTGCTCCAAGGAATTTACCAACAGATATCCGGGGCGATGCTTCGTCGAGGCGAATCAATTGACGGCGGAGTTCATCAAGCCAGACCGCTGCTTTCAATCCAAAAGTGATGGGAACTGCAGCTTGCCCGTGCGTACGACCGAGCATGACGGTGTCACGTTCTCGTTCAGCGACATCTGCGCAAACACCAATCAGTAAGCAAAGTTGCTCTCGAAGTAATACAATACTGTCACGGAGTTGGAGTGCAACTGCAGTATCTACAATATCATTGGATGTCGCTCCAAGATGAATGCACCACCCCGCTTCACCTGCAGCCTCTGCCATTGCCTTGGTCAAGGCCATTATGTCATGCCGTGTTTCGGCTTCGATTTCAGATACTCGTTCTTTAGTTACAGAATCAGGGTTTGCGATCGAGGCTACAATATTGTAATCCTCTTCAGTAACCCTTCCAAGTTGCATATGAGCCCAAATCAGTGCTCGTTCAACATCGAGTTGGCGCTCATGGCGTCCGACCTCAGACCATATTCGTTTGAAATCTTGGCAGCCGTAGCGATAATCAAGTGGGCAGAAGGCCATATTGTAGTCTGCACGCCACGCTTCATCAACATTGCCTTTCAAAAACATGCCATTCCGAGGCAGAACGATTGATTCACTCTGGCTGATTGACAGGCCCCATAACCGAGCGTATGAGAATGATAGCGAGTATTGTAGAAAGGACAAACGATACACCAACATAAAGCGAGATGTTGTACCACATCATACCAACTCCGATCAGTGATGCATACGATACAATTTGACAGATTGCTGAAGCCAAATGTAACCGGTCCATTCGCTCCTGACTGAGTTTGCCATTATGTTCGAGTAAAAAGGTGTAAATCAAAAAGTAAATTCCCTGAAACGGAATAGTCGCCGCAATTATGGCGAGAGCAATTTCACGAATGAAGGTTGGATTTGATTCTTGCTCCATTCCCTGGAAAAGCATGAAAGCGGTGTTGGTTCCGAGAAGGGCCGCCATTATTGTCCAGCGCTTGTCTTGTGATGAGGTTCGACTTTCAACATTTACCGATTCCTCACTCATGACCCGTCGCTGTGAGTAAAGGGTTTGATGTTTACCGTTCAATTCACCCCGAAGGATGATGTTTTCACATCAACAATCAATCTTCGATTCGATCAAAGAGGAATTCAAGACCAAAGAAAGCTGAAGTCCAAAATACTCACAATTTTGATGACTGCGCCAGTAATCGTTGCAGATATAAGAAGAACGAGAAGCATAGAAAGGGGGCCATATTGGTTTGAATCACGAAAGATTGTGCCATAAATTCCGTCCCGCTTCAAAGCATCCATGAATGAAGATGCTTCGGAATAATCCGGGAGTGGTCGGCGTGGAATTCGCTCACCTTCTCGCACAACAAGGTCGTCGCTCATGGGTGTGGGTTGAGGAGGTAGGGCATGAATGTTCCTCAAAAAATCAAACGTGGGTAAGTATCAATGCCGAGTGCCTCGTCAGCGGTCTATGGGCAGAGCACGCTTTGAAGCAAGTGGAAAGAATATCCATTTGGCTGTTGAAGGAAGCATAGGCGGGACAAGCCTTGGATTGCATATGGCTACTGATGTTATTGAACAGGGTGGGAGAGTCCTTTGGGCATCTCCAATGATGCCTGATAATGTTCGGTTTGGGCAGATATTTTCTCACCTTTCAATCGCTCATTCATCTCGATATCACGCCATGAATTTGGTTGGTGATTTCGAACAAGCAATGGATATTTTGATTCAGACTTCAAATTCATTACCAAGTGTAGAACTGGTCGTATTGGATGATTGGTGTGACTCTTCAGGAAAAATTCCAGCCGCTAAAATTGCTGCGGTGCAGAGACTTTCACAGGAAATAGATTCCTCAATCTGTCTGCTGCTTACCAGCAAAGGAAGCATCGATGCGAGTGGAAATTCCAAGGATGCTATAGTTGCTCGTGGTCGAGAGGCAATGCGTAAGGCAGGTTTTGAAATCTGGCGATTGGAACGGCCTAAGGACGGAGCTCACAGGATATTGGTTCAGCAAGATGAATCAATAGAATTGAAATTGGAAGAAGAAGGGTATTTTCTCTAGGCTTCATCTTCGTCGTCTTCACCGAGTAATTCCGCCATTTCTTCGAGTGCCTCGTCATCCGGTTCATCAAACTGGCTCGGATTTTTTGCGCCACCATCGAGTGTATCCTCTCCAGCAATCTTCGGAGCAGCATCCTCAAGCATCGATTGACGGTTTTCACCAGCACGCTTTGCAATAAACCAAGCCATTCCTAAAAACAGCACGACAAGTACAACATAGGCTATATTCTTGGTTAATTCTTCACTCGCCATATACTTGTCACTCAACGAGATGACTTATTTATTTCCCAAGAACTGAAATGAAATGATTCAATCCAGCCACTCTAATGGTCGAGCAAGGTGCCTACGAGCATCCGCCGGAGGCTGGACCCATGATTCGTAAGGTGGAACTCGTGGAGTTTCTAACCAGACATCTCCTATTCGCAATTTACATTTCGGACAACGGCACCCTTGTCCTTGTCCCATTGACTTCATCCGAACACCGCATTCTTCACAGAGTGGTCGTTGTTGATTTGGAATGGATGAAACAACACACAATTTCTCAAGATGCAGGGTTCCAAATTCAGGAGAAATTCCGTTTCCAAGCACGACATCGCCCGGTTGGAGCCATTGAGCAAGTTTCTTCACAGAACCCGATTCGGAAAAAGCCAGCCATTTACCGTGCTCTGTTGTCAACACGCAATGACCTCGGTTCAACACTTCTACGTCTGCAATCGTTGCTCGTAGCGGTTCACCAAGATGGTCATCTGTTGCCTGATTAGTAGCAAAGGTGCGTAAACCAACTGAGGGTTCAGTTAATTCGGCTGATAGGAGTTTTTCTGCAGCACTACGAGCAGTATTTTCGTCCCGTGCTCGTAAGCCAAAAAGGACAGGGCAGGGGCCACGAGGTGCAACCATGCCCGTTCCTTTTCGAGGATCTCTCGAGAGAAATGTAGAAGGGAGGGCGTCAACTAAATCCAGTGTTTTTTCACAGACGGAACGCTGCGTTTGGCCATGACGATTTGATGGACGCCAAGCAATGGCTTCCCATGTATGCTTCTTTCCATGCCAAGCAACTGCAGCAGTAGCCCCAATTCTCCCTTGTCCACCCCATGAGCGATCCGCTTGAGGGATATCCACCAACTGAACTTCGGATTGAACTGCCTTGGTGTAAAATGAATCATCAATACTCGATTCAGAAAACCAAACCATTCCAGGATCTGCCGGATACTGTTTTCGCTCATCGTGATTCGAGGTGGAGACATTTCCCCTGAGAGGCATCAAATGATTATTCCAATAGCGATCAAGGTGTTCAAGGAGTATGGACTCATCTTCGGTCTCTAATTCCACGGCTACAGCAGCGTTACCACGAGTGCGATGTTGAGCGAACGGCCAAAGTCTAACCAAGCGGGGGGTTTTGATTGTAACTGAATCTGGCAAACTTTGTAGAAGAAGATGGAACGAATACGTCGTACAGCCTTCTTCCAGGCTGTCGGTGTCATCCAAACCAAGCCAACCCACCAAATCACCGCACTGGATGGAAGTCATCACCTTTATTTTCAGAATCAAGAATACGTTCAGTTACTGGAAAAATACCCTCTGAGTCATCGACCTGGAAGAGTCGCAAACCTTGAGCCCAACCAGCACCCATGTCACTTCCTCTATCGCCAACCATGCAGTCAAACAAATGTGCTGGATTCGGCTTATGGCCCCACCAATCAACCT
>DAMU01000104.1:16459-31550 GCA_002499705.1 Euryarchaeota archaeon UBA91 | reverse complement strand
GCCGTAATCATACAGCCAAGTCGCGCTTTATGGCAAAGTACGGCATAATGCAGTGCAGGTGTGGCACATATGCCGATGTGAGTCACTGAACAACCTGCGAGGCGTAATCCGAGCGTTACACCTTCAACTAACGCTTGATTGCCGGGCCTTTCATCCCATCCAATGACAACATCATCGCCTTCTCCAGGTAACGTGTCAATCAAGTGCCCGAGAGCCTCTCCAACCAAACGCATCAACGTTGGACAGACACTTCTTTGCTCGTGCAATTGTAACAAAGCGGTCTTTTCATTCGCACTCGCAGTAACTATTTTCCCGCGAATGCCATCGGTACCAAACAAACGTCGCACCATCGACTCACCTGTGCTTTGAATCAGCGGCATGTACGCCAGTAACGGTTGCATTTGGCCAAACAATGCTGTTACAACCAAGAATCACCCCAGGATTCGTAACGCTGTTACAGCCTAGTTGACATCCTTCACCAAGAATCGCTCCAAATTTTCGCAGACCACTACCAACACGCTTCCCGTGAATGAGCAGGTGGACTTCCCCTCCATCGTTGCGCAGATTACTGATTTTCGTACCTGCTCCAAGGTTGACTCCCCCTCCGAGTATCGAATCGCCAACATAATTGAAGTGAGGCGCTTTAGCCCCGGGAAGAAGCACACTGTGCTTGGTTTCACTCGCATGTCCGACCACCGCTCCTGAACAAATCCAGGAATAGGCGCGAACATAGGCGCCGTGCCGAATTTCAGCTTTTGGTCCAACGTAACAAGGTCCTATCAAATGAGCGCCGACTTCGATGACTGCGCTTGATTCCACGATGACTTTTCCATTCTTTTCATCTACAGAGGCACCAGAATCAAGGGGGTTTTGTGGCGATGAAGTGAATTTTTCCAGCATCAAAAGTAATTGTGATTTGAGGCCACTCGTGCTTTCCGGTTGAAGAAAAGCAAACACTGCATCGGATTTAGGAAGAATTGGGTAGAAACCTTCGATTTCAGAAGATGATTCCATTGATGGAAAAAGTTCTGTTGAAGCGGGAAGCGAATCTTGCCATTCCATGGCAGATGCACTGCACTCTCTCGCATGAACTTAGTGTTCAAATCACGCAGCAATGTGGTAAAGTCGCTTGCCAGTGGAGTTATCAAGCGTGAAACCGATCAATTCTGAAAGGTATCTCGGAATGAAAAAGCCAACTTTGCGAGTTGTTAGTCCGTGATTTCGCATTTTTCTTTCGTTTGACAAATAGTCAACAATATCTGCTGCTGAACATTGTGGTTGAGACGCCACATACTCGACAATCTCATTTTTCAAACGGTTTAATCGAGCCTTTTTCTGAACGCCATTTCCCTTCATTGTTATCATAGTTAATTTGTCTTAACGGATATAACAAATAAGCGTGGGAGTGCCGTGGGCCCCCAACCTTTTCTCTTCGAATCTCAACAAATATCGAGAATATCGGCCCACTTTTTTGATGCCCCTCTTCGAAACATGTTGTCATGAAAATCTCGCTGGGCAATGTGGACGCATCGAGCCAGACGGCCACGATTGTCATAGCATCCGTGTTGAGCATGGACAGGTACCATGACGTTTTTCAAATCAATTTGCAATCCATTGAATGGAGGCGCCTGATGTTCGACAAGTTCTACGGTCCCGTCCCACGCGATTTGGTCAACTGTTGGAGGCATCAACTCCCCCTCTTCAAAATGCAACATTCCTTCTGCGGGTTTGACAGGCTTCCACGTACCTTTCCGACCTTGGTCCAGCCAGACGACCATCTCTTTCATCTGGTCGAGTGTCGCCATTGCGAGATGTGATTTTTCCCACCATCCATGAGTTCGTGCTAAAGTGATGTGATGCACGCCGGGAATCACTTCACGACTATCTAAACCATCTGCATATGTTCTGCACAACCCAGAAAGCCGGACCGTGTAAATCGGTAAGGGCCCTATTCCTATGTCTTGTAATCGATAGGGGTTCGCTAATTCACCCAGTAAAAGGAACGGTCTGCGCTCACTCATTGGTGGAGCCCCATGTTCGGAGAGGAGGTCTTCAACTGTTCCGTGTTCACTTGAGAATTCAACACAATACTGCTGAAGTGAAGAACCTGTCAATACAGGCTCCTCTCGTTTTTTTGGGAAGTGTAAAGGAATCACATTACTTCTGCAAAAGAATACGCTTTCGTGAGGCAAGGCAACTGGGGAATTTGTTGGCGTGTATGGCCAAAGTCGTGGTGAACGAGCATCCATGATAGTGCCTCCAATCTCTTGTTCATCAAATCAATGCTTAGGCGTCAAAGACAGTTTCGAGAAGACATTCAGGACACGTGACTTTAATCGGTCGAACATCAGGTATTCCAAGCGCAACCCCACATCCCGGGCAGAGGATGGCTTGTGCCACAGACGAGCGTCGCTGTTCTGCTTCAGCTGACGGATCATATTCGAATCTGAAGTTTGATTTATCCAATACATTTGCAGTCGTAGGGAGTGTGGGGGTTTCTTTGTTTTCAGGTACGAATGCTGACATGCCATTGCCCGTACTCATTTGCTGGAGCAATTCCGCTTCAGAAACGCCATATTGTTTGGTGATTCTGTCAATCTCAAGCATTTGCTCATAGCCCGTTAGGGCTCGTAAAGCCGAGATTTCATGTTCAGGAACGCCTGCCATAGCCAATACACAAACTTCTGCGATTTCATTGTTCACTTATATTGAGTCGACTGTGTTTGCCGGATGCCGGAAACCGTGAACTTGGATGTGGAAGATATCATGTGGTCGAAACCCTTGAAAAGAATGCGCGTTGGCCGGCGAAATAAGGGAGATCCTAAAATGGCCCAATCCAAGTTACGAAAACTTACCAGGAAGACCTTGTCTCAGATGTCAGCAACCGAGCGTTCAGCGTCTGCACGCTCGTTAACATGCGGAGAAACCATGTCCCATCCGCACTGGATTTGGGAAGACAGTTCGATGGTCGAAGTAATTGAGAGTTTGACAGAAAACAATTGGGACCACCTCTTTGTTATCAGTGCAGAAGGCGCTCCTCAGGGCAGAATCCACGCAGTAGATGTGCTGAAGATAATTGCTCAAAAAACAGTTAATCGAGGCATTGCATGGATGCATCAGATTCCAGCTCAACAACTTGTCAGCCAACCCCCGATTACGGTAACTGAATCGACGCCACTTCTCAAAGCCGGAGCGTTAATGCTCGCTCATGACTTGAATCAAATCGGAGTCGTTGACAAGAAAGGTGCGCTTATTGGCGTGGTAGGGCATAACACGATGGCACGTAAGATGCCGAAGTTCATCTTGTGAACTCAAATTCCCCAATACCGCTCAGTTTGAGCCTGACGGGTTCTCAGTGATCGAACAATGGTCATGGCCATCCACAACACAACAACCCAAATCATTGGGTATTGCAAATCGTTGATGATTTCTTGAACACTGAATTCATAGGATTCGCCACGTAGTGCTCGAGTGGAAATGTCCAGTGCAGTGTCAACGAATGAATACACAACCATAGCGAAAATACCGAGGATGAGCAGTCGGCCAGAAAAAGATCCTCGCTTCAGTCTTAGCAATAAGAATCCTGCAGTCGATGTCAGGAAGGCAATGACAATCCAAGCCAGAGCAGAATGAACGACCTCGAGCCACAGGACTGAAGAGACGACAGTTGACTCTTGGAGATTGTATTCCCGATATCCTTCTGCTACTGCAAAAATAGCACTGAACACGGTGGCAGTCCAGAGCAATGAAGAAAACATAGCCGCATCTGCGTTGTCTCTCATTTCTTGAATCACTTTGTTGACGGTTGCTTCAATTCCAGCACCCTTACTGAGTAAATACAAACCAGTTACCAAAGGCAAACCGCCTATTACAACGCCGCCAATTTCGTTTGGCAGCATAATCCCAAGCCCGAAAAGGGCGAGCACAAGGCCGACGGGAATCATAATCTTTGAACGCCATTTTGGGTCTTCAAGAGCCTTAACAATGTAGTAATATGTTCCTTCAATGCCCTTTGATTGCTTTACGATAATTTTCTCGACATGGTCAATTCGAACTTGTGATTGTAGAATCGGGAGGACGGATTCATCTTCTGCCCCATCCGTCACAAGAATCGCTTTGTCGGGCTGAAATGCGGCGACAACTTCCTCTAACTGGGCGGCTACTGCACGGTCAGAACGAATGCCGACTCGTTCATCGCCTGTGAGTATTGCAACCTCAACTTCTTCTTCCTCCGAATTATTTTCTGCGAGGTTATCGTGCTGGGACAGCGCTCCAAGCATGGCATTCGTGTCACTTTCTTCGGGGTCAGCGATTCCAAGTTTTAAGGCAGCAGCCATTACTTGCCGACGCCCAACAACCGGTCCACGAATACCCGTTTTCAGACCGAGATCATTATCTCTGTCTACCGTCAAAACGAGTGTTCGAGTCATTGTAATTCACCGGTGGTTGTAGGAACCTAAGCGCGCACCCGTTTCAAAGCCTTCGCGCGATTGCCCGTTATTCCGAGGAATCGGGTTGTTTTTTCTCAGCCTCGTTCGCGGTAGATACCAACGCCAATGCTTCGGCTTCGGCTCGCTGATTTTTGGCCTTCCAACGCTGTGTGGCGCGAATATACTTCAGTGGATGATCTAACCAAGGCTGGTCACATAATCGATCATCCCCTGGTAACACTGGACAATTGTGATTCACCTTCAGTTTGCCACATCCTGAGGGGGTGTATCCGTGTTGGTAGACGTGGTCAACTTGGTAGGAAGTAGTACTTTCACTGAAATCAGGAGCGCCTCTAAAGAAGCTCACACACGATTCCTTCGGTAAGGCTAACGTGGCCGCCATTGAAGCGAGGAAGAGGCGGCCAAAGTGATTCAAGTTAACACCATTCGCTAATTCAGCAACCGCTTTTCTCATACAGGGGGGCCAGTCATTTTCATCAGCACCAACCAGAGATATCGCCTCTGAGGCCTTTGTAGCCATGAGGTTTCGAACCATGCCTACCGGTTCTGCGAGTCGAACAGCCAAATCCATCGTAATCTCGCTCATTTTTTCTAACGCTTCTTCTTCTACGCCTCTTTTTATTCGTTCACGCAGCAATCTTGCGAGTTTGGCTGAGGACCCATATTGGGGTTCCTCAAACAACGTGACCCAACCCTCATGAACATCGCAATTTGGTAACCTCCATCTTGAACCGGTTATTTTCGGGCATATCTCAATAAAATCACTGAGCCCAATTTTCCACAAAGGTCCAGATTGTGAGCGCCGACGCTGCTGAATCGCACCCCCATAGTTAACCGGCGTTTGTGAACCCATAGTAGCGTTTTTTTGTTCACTCAATTGAATATTAGAGATATATGTTCTTGCAATGAGATTGAGATTTTTGTGGTCTTTGATGAGAATTTGTTCTGCACGTGCAGCCTCAGCTTGTGCCCATCGTGCAATAAGCCGTTCATCTTCTGAAGCACAGACAACTAAGCGGGCATAGTAGAATGAAAAAGCCTCTACAATTCGACCTTCTTCTGTAAATAAGTCCCCGCCTACAACCTCAACACCTTCCTTTGATTGTATCGAATCAATCAACCGGATTCGTGCCCGAGAGCGAGCCTTTTCCATCCAAGAACCGTCAAGCAACTCGTCTAAATCGATATTGTGTTCCACTGCCATACTGCGAATCCAATCTCCTGCTTGGGGCAGAAATGGATAGCGAGCGAACGTTACTTCGTCATCAAGAACCGGAAGGGAACTCGGGACGGGCATGGCACGGCTAGGCACATCAACAACATAAGAACTTCAACCAAACAAACGGATGGTTCATGTGCACAGGTCCTGTCGCTAAAGCATGCATGAGGCTCCAACTCCGAGTTCTCTGCAAGTTCAAGACTTAGTTCGCCAGGCCTTTGCATGGTCTGAGGCGGACGATGTCGACAGCGCACTGCAATTGAGAGATGCACTTGAGGGCCATCAGCGTTGGAACAGTTCACACCGTGAAAGTACACTTCGCGAAGTTAAACAGCGTCTTCTTGAAGCGTCGCGAATAGTTGTTATTGGCGCAGCAGTGAGTGTTGAAGACCTACGTTCCTACGATGTTAATACCGCTTTCGTGGCCGCAGATGGGTCAGTCGGGGCTTTGCATGATTATTCTCAACTGATCTGTGTTGTCTCGGATCTCGATGGTGCAAAACACCTCGATGCTGCTGCGGCACATGGGCAAACGATTCTGGTTCATGCCCATGGAGATAACAAGAGTCAATGGCAAGACCGGATTATACGATGGAATAACCTTGAGTCACCACCGTCTCTCATTCTCTCGCACCAAGTGAATCAAACCATCCAGGGAATGTACAACTTTGGAGGCTTCACTGATGGAGATAGGGCACTTTGTTTCATCCTTTCACTGGGTGTAGAGGCACAAAAAATTGAACTTGTCGGGTTTAATCTCGAACGAGTTGGGCAATGGTCTGGGATTACCAATGCGCAAAAGAAAATGCAAAAATTGGAGTGGATGGGGCGTATTGTTACAGAACTCGGCTTCGGCCATTTCCTCAACAAGTGAAAATACATACTGATAAAAGCAAGCATGGTAAATGGCATACATGGAGCGAAAAACCCTCAATTTGATTTTGTGGCCCGTCGCCCTCATTCTCCTCAACTCACTTTGGTCGGGAATCTCAAACAACTCTGCACCCTATGAGATCAATGACTACGATCACCCAATAGAGGAGCGCATCATCACGTTGGGTGGAGTTTTAGGCCAAGATAAACCGATGCCAGCAGTTTTCGATGTTGAATTTCAAAGTTTGACAGATGGCGGAGGTTCAGTTGAATGGAATATCTTTGATGAAAATGACGTTCTCATTGCCCAATGGTCGGGAGACGTCAGCGATGAGGACCCCGGCTGGGAAGGTGAACTCAAACCAGGAACATATCGGTTCCAAACGGTGAGTGAACAAGAAATCATTACTGAGCAAACGCTGTTCATTGAACCCTTTGGTGCCTATGTTTTTGAGGGCCACATCGCTCTATCTTCATTACTCTTTTTTGTCGCATTTGCGGAAACATTCGTGCGCAAAAAAGGCGGAGAGTACCTTGAAAAAAAGAATGCCCAGAACCCTCCCGCCCAAGAGAAAGCACCTTTTTCACATTCCAGCACTGGTATGCCTGAATACGATGCTCTGACCGTTGAAGATGACCCATGGCGGACGCCAAAGGGATTGTAAGGGCCACTTTCGATTCACTTCACTCGAGAGGAATCGACCCACTCGTCCCAACTGGAATCAAATCCGACATAATGGATGAGGTACAGAGTTTCGTGTGAACTATCTGATTTAGTTTCGCGAATTATTGCATCCCACCAATCTCCATTCCATTCAACTTTCACGTGTTGGCCGGTATCGAAATGAGTGCTTTGAACTGCAGGGTTTGTTACTGTTGGGCATGGCGCAATTCCCTCTGTTTGGTCGTCAACGACCCATCCGCTTCTTGGAGGGGTATCCGAAGATGACTTCACTCGATAATAATCGCCTCGTTTGGTATCAAGACTGTTACGGTCTGCCAGATACCACCACTGATCTCCATTCCCCATCTGCCACCGTAGAAGCAAGACGTCTCCGTTGATGTAACTGAGAACGCCGTCAAAATCAGTGGCTGGTACATATGTGCCGTTGCACTTAGCAGTCCCAGCGCCTTGTACCGTGAAAAACGGATTGCTCGAATCATTGAAGGGGTGGCCTTCTGGAATTTCCTTCCAACCGGTTGGACCTACGACATAAAGCGTGTTTTGAGTTTCAACGTGGGCAGTTGCTCTCTCATCATATGTGACGGCTATAATTTGGCTCGATTTAACAGGTCCCTCGCCGAGTTTAGGATGAGAATATGCATGGCCATGTAGGCGACCATCTCGTATTTCTGCATCTCGAATAACAACTTCTGCTTTGACTTGAGCTGCCTCATCTTGCCCAACCATATGTTTTGCAAGTTCACGGTAATCGATCTCAGCATCCATGCCAATTCCGAGTGAGTTAAACTCCTCCATCACTTCATTTTCGGAAAGTGGCGAATCTCCCATTTGTGTAAGAATTTCAAAGTATTTTTGAGCCGAAATAACACCCGTATTCCCTTCGTCAAATACTTCAAACGCTTTGATTAACTCCTCTACTTCCGAAGATTGTTGAAGAAGGAAATCTTGAACTTCGTTTGAATCCACGTCCGCCAGTTCAATGCGACTCCATTCAACTTTGTCTTCAATGTCACCGTCGTCAAATAAAATGAGGAATGTATGATCTTCATATTCTTTGGAGATCGTACCCGGATAGTATGTTCCGTAATTCTTCCAGTCTACGAGTACTCTGTCGCCGGATTTGAGTGGTGGTTTAGCTGGTCGAATGGTACCAGGAGCAGACCCGATGACGACAGCATGCTTCGTTTGCATAATCGAGTTCTGATACGGTACATCAATTCTGTAGGTTCCATCATCATTGATACCGACGACCTTGCAGCGGTCTAACCATCGAGCATTGGTTGGGCTGTAATATTCAACATGGTCACCAACTTGGAAAGAAGCAGGAAGCTCAACTTCTTCGAGAGGTAATGCAGGAGCAGCGTTTGAACTCTTCTGGTCGAGAACTCCAAGTTGCTTTAGTGCTTCAATAACAGCGGAGGTAACAGCAGTCGCATCGTTATTGACGACGGTATTGTGTATGATGTCGCCACTCATGACAGAGTCTTGCATGTTGAGTGATGGCGCTTGCTCGCCGGCGCTTGCAGCGTTTGGTGGTGCAGGAATCCATTCGCTCCCAGTCCACATAAATTTTCCATCAGGGCTGTATGTGACATCGGCCATATATCTTGAAGACCCCATCCTGTTTTTAATTGCTTTAGCCTTTCTTGCTCATTTCTCTAATCCAAGAAAACAGAAGTATAAATGCGCACATGGGAAGTTGGAACTATGTCGCAGTCCTATCTGATTGTTGGTGCTAGCAGTGACATTGCCCTCGAACTCGGTTCAAAACTCATCGAAAAAGGTCACGTAATAACGCTTCTCGCTCGCGATGCCGAACGTGTTGAACCACTCGTTTCACAAGGAGCACACTTTATTCAAGGCGATGCATTAGACAAAGAGGCTGTTTTGAAGGCAGTAGAATTAGCCAATGAGAACGGGAATGGAAAGATTTCCGGCGTTGCTCACTTGGTCGGTTCTCTTGTGATACGCCCCCCTCACGCACTTGCTCTTGATGCTTTTAACGAAGTCATTCATACCAATCTTTCAAGCGCTTTTTTGACATTATCTGTTGCAGGTAAATCGATGCTCCGTAATGGAGGGGGACGGATGGTGTTCACTTCGAGTGTAGCTGCAACATTGGGGCTGATTAATCACGAAGCCATTGCCGCTGCAAAGGGCGGTATTGAATCCATGGTGCGCTCTGCTGCAGCGACCTACAGCCAACGTAACATTCGCGTCAATGCCGTTGCGCCAGGATTGACAGAAACCCGCCTCGCTGAAACAATCCTTCGTTCTGATGCAGTGAGAGAAGCCGCTGTGGGTAAAATACCCTTGAAGCGAATCAATCAGCGTCAAGAAATCGCCTCGAGCATGGAATGGTTATTATGCGAGGCACCGGATAATTTCACTGGACAGGTCCTCCATCTTGATGGCGGAATGTCCCAACTGAATGGGTGAACATATGTCTTGGAAAAACGCATTGAAAACAAAACGCTTGAAACCTGGAAAAACCAAAATGGTAACGTTCGGACTGAAAACAGTAATGGTCGGCCAAATTGGCGACGATTACATTGCTACAGAAGGGTTGTGCAGGCACATGCGATGGCCACTTGCATGGGGTGGGAAAATCGAAGATGGATGTGTTCGATGCCCATTACATCAATCGACGTATCATTTGGAAGATGGTGCAGTCAAAGAATGGTCTCCTTTCCCGTTGTTTCCTCCCTATGGGAAATTACTCGGAAAACTTTCCAGGCAAAAAGACTTGAAAATTTACGAAACTCGTGTTAATGATAATTTTCTTCAAGTCTTCATTGAGTAAGTTAAATCTTCAAGTTCGCTTGTCGAGCTAACAGCACGATTTTCATACTGTGTTCTAACATTGCAGCATTTGCCCACGCTTGATCCAGGTCAGCACCAACCGCATAAGCACCCTTGCCTCGAACAACAACGCAGCGCATACCGCCTTGTTTGAGGGCTTCAAGCACTTGTCCAAGGAAATCTTCAGGATTATCTTCATCCGGGTCAACGATGATTACCTTGCCAATTTGTTCCTTTCCAATAACATCAATTGGTTGAACGAGAACCAAATCTTTCTCACTGCTGACAGCTGTTGTAGAGGCGCCATGTGAGTGGATAACTGCAGCAGGCCCGCCGGTTACCATGCTCACCGAAGCGAGAATGACTTCCATGATTCGCCAGTCTTGTGGAGCGCCACGAGGCGGGTTTGGTTGGCCCAGTAAGCCTGCGCACAAACCTCGCTCATCAAGTCGAGGGAGCATGGTTCGGTTCCGAGTAGAAATCATGATTCCAAGATTATCTGGATGGAGCATTGCGATGGTGCCCATGGTCGCTCGAATCAATTGTTCTCGATCGAGTTGGCGAGCAAGTCGAGCAAAATCACTCACAATGTAAGCGCCAATCACGATTTCTTCGATAACAGCCGGTGGCATTGGGGGAGTTTCTAACTCCTCAATGACTTCAGCAGCTCCGGCCATGGATTGGCGCAAGCGCTCAACTTCTGCATTGAGTCGAGCAATTTCTTGTTCAGCGAGGATTTGCTGTTCAGACAATTCAGGTTGTTGATGTTGCTCAACAGCCACTTCAATGACTTCTTCAGGTTCTTCTGCTTGCTCAGTAATCTCTGGAACTTCTTTTTCAGCCACTTCAATGACTTCTTCAGGTTCTTCTGCTTGCTCAACAATCTCTGGAACTTCTTTTTCTGTTGCCTCTTCAATGACTTCTTCAGGTTCTTCTGCTTGCTCAACAATCTCTGGAACTTCTTTTTCTGTTGCCTCTTCAATGACTTCTTCCAGTTCTTGCTTAGGTAATTCCGAGGGAGGTCCGCTCGGTGGGCCAGACGGGGGGCCCGAAGGTGGGCCACTTGGCGGACTGCTCGGGGCAACCGGAGCGTCTTGCACAGCCTCTTCTACGATTTCTTCTTCAGCCGGAGAATCGCTTGGAGGTGAACTTGGAGGGGGGCCAGACGGTGGGCCAGATGGTGGGCCAGACGGTGGACCTGAAGGACGGCCGGATGGAGGACCGGAAGGAGGGCCAGATGGAGGACCGGATGGCGAATCAGTTGAAGACTCAACCTCTTGGTCTTCTACGACTTCTTCTTCAGCCGGAGGGCTGCTTGGAGGAGAGCCTGGAGGTGGACCAGACGGAGGGCCTGATGGCGGGCCAGATGGTGGACCGGACGGTGGGCCCGATGGACCAGCGTCGTCAATGACTTCCTCTTCAACAGAAGGGGATTCTTCTTCTGTCTCTTCGACAGAAATTTCTTCTTCAACCACTTCTTCAATGGCTTCTGATATTTCTACGACTTCTTCTTCAGGGGCTTTCTGTAGTCCTCCGAGGTCTCCAAAAGCAGCGTCGAGAAGGTTACCAACCTGCGCATCTTTCTGCTCTTCTTTTGTTTGCTCAGCAGATGTTTTTTTTCCCGCCACAGATAACGCCCCACACAGGCCACATGGCGCGGCTTAAATAGCGGTTGCGTAACGGAGGACTTGCTTAGGCCCGCTTGGTGTAGAGGTTATCATGCAGGATTGTCATTCCTGCGACCCGAGTTCAATTCTCGGAGTGGGCGCCTACTTTTCTACTGTAATAAACAGTTCTTGATATACTGATTCAACGGGATTTTGTCATGGACGACAAACCCAGACTGGCAGTTTCTGCGTGTCTGCTTGGCGAGAAAGTACGCCACAATGGAGGCACTGCTGAGTTTCGAGCACTGACCAATGAGTGGAAAGGACATTTCGATATGGTTAGCATTTGCCCAGAAGTCGGAATCGGAATGGGAACTCCTCGCCCTACTACTCGACTGGTGAATGATGGTGAATCCATTCGTCTTGTTAATCCCAAAAACGGTGATGACTTCACATCACAAATGCTCGAATACGCCCAGTTACAAGCCGATGCCTTGGTCGAATCAGGGATTTGCGGCTTTGTCTTCAAGAAAGATTCTCCAAGTTGCGGACTTGAACGGGTTAAGGTCTACCGCGAGGGGCATGTTCAAGCAGTTCGCAGCGGGATGGGTATGTTTGCAAAAGTATTCACGACTCTTTACCCACACATCCCCGTGATCGAAGAAGGTCGACTGACTGACCCTCGGCAAGCAGAACACTTCTTTGTGCGCGTCCACTTCTTTTCACTTTGGCATCATGAGGGTAAGAAAGGTTGGACTGACAAGGCAATAAAGGAATTTCATAACGTCAACAAGCTCTTCTTATTGAGCCGTTCACCAGACGCTAAACGTAAACTTGGCCGCCTCATCACTCAAGGCTTTGACAACGGCGAACATCCTGAGACGGTTGCTCTTGCTTACATGACAGAGGCCCAACAATCACTCAATGTGTTAACGAAAACCGAGCCAATTGCGCATGCAATGGAGCGTGTTCTCGGCCCCACTGATACTATTGCAACACCATTTGCGCCGTTACCACATTGATACGGCAATTCACCAGAGGTTCCTTTCTCCGATACCGTCGTCTCTTGGATTGATGGCACGAGTTTGAACGTGCCTTTACAAATTCAATCAGTTGCGTTCTTTGTTTCTTCGAGCTTCAGCCAATGCTCGTTGCCCGGCCCGCTCGATCCATCCGCTGTCGTCTGTAATGTCGATGACCTTGATTAAGACAACACGCATTCCAATCTGTTTTAACCTCTCGCCAACAATATCTACGCAATGATTCAAGAACCATTCTCTGTTACGATTAATGTCTTCGATAGTAATCATTTCAATGGCCGAAGCAAAATCTTGAGAAACCATGTCTCGAGCAATTTGTTCAATTTCGAGAGGAGAACGGCCGGAGAGTGCCTTCATGCCGTTCTGTAAAAACAACGGATCATTTGAGGCACCAACAGCAATATTTATGTCAATGTTCAGCAAAATATCTTGCTTTGTTGGCATGTCTTTGAAATCAAATTTGAAGAGAACATGTTGAGGAATCTCAACGGGGTTTTGTTGGTTTGGTGCTGAGCGTGGGGTTTCATTCGTGTCATTTCCTGAAGGCTCGTGCGACAATTCACGTTGCAATAATTCACGCAATTCTGAGTTATGTGGATATCTATCCGACAGTTCACTTTTTATTTTCTCGCGTTCAGCATCTTTGGCCTGTTTTTTGGCAATAGCACCCTCAACATGACCCGAATTATCGGTAATATCTGCAATCGTACAGTTCATCAAGTAGAGTCCACTTTTGTTCAATTCAGGGTCAAGATTTCGATACAAGAGGCCTATAAAACTGTCACGGTGTTCAATAATTTGTTCAACTGATCTCACGGATACCGCATTGCGCAATTCACTCAAGAATATTTCACTTGCAATTTCTTCAATTTGCGAACTATTAAGCCCGGCGAATCTTCGTGCTGCAATGAGAATGGATGCATGTTCATTAGAAATGGCGAAGGTGAAGTATATTTTTATTTTCAATCGTATGTTGTTTTTGTCCAAAAAGGTTGGATGATTAAAGAAAACTCTCATTGGATGCATACCTAAAAGAGAGTAACGATGATACAGAGGAATGATCAAAACCCTTCCCTCTTCGAAAAGGGATGGCTCGTTCTTTGCCCCTCGTGTTGTTCGAAACATAACTTCAGATGAAGGGATGGTTACATACAGTGAAGGTATCAATAAGAGCGCCACTCCAGCCATGAAGGCGACTGCGAAGAAGAGCATAATCCCCCAGACGTCCATAGCAGGTTTACGCGCAGTCGCCTTTTCATCTTATCCGAAATCCTGCTTTTCTTTATATGGAGTCGAAAGGTCCGATTTGTGAAGTGAAATTATGGATGAGAAAACATACACCGTAGAAATAGCAGATGCCACTGGACACAGCGTTGTCGAGATGACTAAGACCGACCTTATTGACCAGGCGTCAAAGAGCCAAGGAAACTGGATTTTTGTCGACAACCGAATGGTGGCAACAGACCAACTTGAGAACACCGACTTTGATGCAGCACAACACATCCGCGTCGTACCCGCCCTACAAGCAGGTAAAGATTCGACTGATGAGCCAACATACACTGTTGAAATCGCAGACCCAACCGGGCACAGCGTTGTTCAGATGACCAAAAGCGAAATCGTCGACCAAGCCAAGCAACAAGCAGGATCTTGGGTCTTTGTTGACAGCTGCATGGTTGCAACAGATGCACTTGCAGATACTGATTTGAGTACAGCTCAACACATCCGCATGGTGCCAGCCCTTCTTGCTGGCCAGTAAGCCGTTTTCAGGTTCAAACCTCACCACCACCCAAGGGACACCTTCAAGAAAGGGTGGTTGGTCGCGTAGAATGGAGTCGAATACTATGGTTGAACTCGTTGATTACAAATGCGCTGTCTGCGGAAACCTTGAATCGTTCCACCGTGAACGTAACGGAATCAGTTGCAAAGCGTGTGGGTCTCGAATATTCATGAAGTTACGCCGACAAGGCAACAAAACGATCAGAGCCGAGTGATTTCACATCACACGACTTCCGCGCAGGGTTGAAGGACCTCTGGCATTAAGGTGATTCCATGTCATCTTGGCTCGCTGAGAAAGCACCTCTCTTGTTTGAGGATTTATTGCTTCCAGAGTCGACTCGAAACAACCTCCAGCACACGTCTCTTCAAGCCAATCCACCACATCTTCTTCTTTCTGGCCCAGCCGGTGTTGGCAAGACAGCAGCTTGGCGACTGTTAGCGCGCCAAGTGCTTGGTCCAACTTGGGAGGCTCGTACGCACATCCTGCAAGCACGCGACCTTTCACGTTCAGCAGGAGCAATGGGGAAGTTCGAAGAATTTCTCCGACCAGAAGGTAGCGGTTCAGAAGACACCCTCGCAGGGAGAACAAGTCTGGATGCCTTTGACCACACCTTCTCTTCAACAGCAGCCGAAACTCC
>DAMU01000104.1:1618-16080 GCA_002499705.1 Euryarchaeota archaeon UBA91 | reverse complement strand
CGATTAATTGTCATTGAAGATGCAGATTTCCTTGGTACAATTCGTCAATCATATTTGCGAAGAATGATGGAAGTCAGCAGTGGCAGTGCCCGATTTATCTTTACTGCCCACACACCTTCCAGAATCATCGAAGCACTACGTAGCCGAACTCAACATATTCGCCTTTCAAAAATCCCTCGACAAGATATTGAACGGCGCCTTCATCAAATTACAGAAGAAGAAAACCTCTCTCCGGTTCGCGGGATATTGGGCGACATCTCTCACATTTCTTCAGGCAATATACGCAAGGCAATTTTTGTTACCGAACTCCTTGCAGTCCGTAAACTCCTCAATGATAGGAAAAACCTACAGAATTTACTCGCTTCTACATCCTTACGAGAAGTACAACTTATTCTCGAGGAAGCATTACGCAATCGAGTTCATGATTGGCGATGGGAAAAAGAAGGCAACAAGAATAAGCGCGTTCTCAAAGGAGCGATGGGGGTTTTGGACCAAGTAATGTCAGAGAATGGCCTTGAATCAGAGGATGTGGTGACTCATTTCCATCGTATTTTAACCGAAGGGCGCCTTCATCTTTCAGAACCGATCCTTGCCGAAATTCTTGTGGCTTTATCTGCCTGTGATGTTGCACTAAATCGTTCAATGCAAGGGCGAATCGAATTAGAACGCTTTTTGTTCCGAGTTGCTGAAATCGGACAACGGATGGACATTGCGAAAGCGTCTTGATACCCTCCATGCTGGGACAGTTGGGCGTGTAGCACAGCTGGATAATGCGTTGGCCTCCTAAGCCGAAGATCCCGGGTTCAAATCCTGGCACGTCCGCCACCAACTTTGAGCCGAAATGAAAGGCAAGAGCCAAATTATGAGACCCACCGTCTCGTCTTGAGCGCAATGTCTGGGAAAGGTGGGAAATCGGATGGTTCTGAAGCCTATATTCCGCTGCCAGACCCTTATGGTGAAGGGTTTGAGTATTCAGAAGACCCCATAGAAAACACTCGCAATCAGTGGAGAGCACTGGAAAATCGTCGCCTAAAAGCCGGTCGGATAGCACGACATCCTATTCTCATGGTGTGGCGAACCTTGAGTGGGTTTGCACTCGCCACATTCGCTTTCATCAGCGTAATTCACTCTCCAATTATTGAGTCTGCAAATGGCTTGATTTTCATTTTTATCCCTTTCATCCTCGTTGCAGCAAGCCCTACTGTTATTGCGGGCGAATCTGCATGGCAGGCGATGCAGGCGAGAATTTCTCTACGAGAACAAGGTGGAGTTCGCGTAGGCAAAAAGCACATTCTTCGTGCTCAGCCCGGAATGGACCGGATCATGGAGAGTTTGAGGGACCAACGTCGAAACAACGCCGTTCTCGTCCTTCTTTCTGCATCGACAGTTACGCTCCTCATCCTCGCCTCTGCAGTTACTTCGAATTCTCTTGCTTGGAACCTTGCACTCCTTGTTGCTATGACGCTTGGTATTGCTCAATCGTTTCACGGGATTTTTTCGTACGGTTTTATTCGGCAACTTGGCGACCCCTTTTCCTCCATCGCTTTCCATGCACCCACACACCACCCAACTCAATTAGCTAGCGTGCTGGGTGATTTACTGGTCGCTCATTTAGATCCTGACCTTTTCCTTGAGTGGGAGGCATGGCAAAAGCAGTTTCGGAAAGCATTGATTCCTGGGCATATCACCAAGCAGGCGCTTGAGCGTCTTCTCTACATTCTCCACCTCCACATGGAGGAAGAATTGAGCACCGACATGGCGCATCAAGAACTCAAGTCCTTCATTATTGAAGACCGATTTGAATCTCTTCTTCTCGATGAAGTAGCACGCTTTAACTGGCGAACAATTCAGCGACTTATCGCCCATTCAAGGGGATGGCAACCTGAAGCATTTCTTCTTCTTGATCGATTACAAAACGACCTCTTGGCAGGCACGCCGTCAATGGTTGGAGCAGAGTGGCGCATGGATGTGGCTTTGGGAGGAAATTGCTATGAGGGCTCAGGCAATCTTTTCATCGTCTTGAACAATCAAACATTTGAATCTCGTCACGTACGTGTGGAAGTATTGACACCAAACGGAGAACCTGAATCGCGTGATCATCGTTTTGAATTAACTGCATGCCCGCCACCTCAACAATCGGTTCAATTATCCCATACAACCGAAGAAGATGCATTGGATTGGATGCCGCGTTATCTTGAACGGGGTGTTGTTCTTTGGATTGGAGTAGCTTGGCCCCGTTCATTCCGAGGCCCTGCTGACGTCCAAGTCATTCTTCGTGACGATGAAGGCATAGTTTTGGAATCTCAAGTGATAAGGACGATGATTCATCGGGCTGCAGGCAATCAAGCAAAACAACGAATTCGAACATTGGAGGCTGCACGTACACACGGAGAATTACCTCTGCCAAAATTGGTATTCTGAGCATTACGGATTCCTTTTTTCAACTGATTTTTGACACTGTGCATAAGCAAAATGAGAGGGTGTTCAAGCGCGTTACTTATGGATGATGGCCGCCTGCGATAAATTACCGGATGTGGAACCTTGGAAGCATGGGATGTAATCGTAATTGGTGATGGGCCAGCAGCCCTCCGTTCAGCAGCAGAGGCTGCTAAGCAAGGAGCATCGACACTCGTTATCTCTGTCAATGCTTTAGGCAGTGGAACACATCTTGGTCAAGAAGGCGTTGCTGCGTCACTCCAAGAGTCAAATAACCGGGATCATCGAGAAGACACAATTCGCGCGGGATACTTTCTCAACGACCAAGATATCGTAGCATCACGTACTGCTGATGCAGGCCGCCAGGTAGATTTACTTGAGCGATGGGGAGTAAATTTCCGTCGCGACGCTCATGGTATTCCGCTGGTAAGAAAAGCACCTGGTCACGGTATGGGTCGAAATGCAGATGCTGGGGACGCAACTGGGCGAGAGATTCAACACGTTCTGGAAGAACAGTGCATGAGGCACGGCGTAACTCGGCGTGGAGACCATCTCCCGCTTTCTCTCATTCATACCAATCAATCCGTCAGCGGAGTAACCATCGTTGATTTAGTCAATGGAAGAATCGCTGCTCTGCAAGCAAAAGCCGTCATCCTTGCCGATGGAGGATTTGAAGGTTCATTCAGCCATGGCGCTGTCGGACTCGGACTTGACCTTGCTTTACGAGCCGGTGTACCACTGCGAGACATGGAATTCATTGCTCATACGCCACTTGGCATCAAAGACACTAACATGATTTTGCCACTTGGTCTACTCCATGATGGGGCTACTTTGCATGATTCGAATGGCACAGATATTGAGATTGGAGACGGAGGATTAGATTCTCTTTGCCAAGCCATTTCCTCTGCAATGCAGCCGGTCATCGATGCGCGCAATTTAGGTGACTCATCAGTTTGGTGGGAAGCGGTATTCCGTAGTGTTAAACAACGAACAGGAATTGACATGAGTCGCCAAACGATCGAAATTGAATCTCGACCGTATTCCACACTTGGCGGGGTTACTGTTGATGAATCAGGTCGAGCCATTCTCTCAAGTTGGTCCCGATGGTTTACGGGACTGTACGCTGCAGGTGATGCATCTTGTTCAGGCTTCCACGGCGCAGACCTCTTAGCGGGTAACCAAATGCTCGACGCTCTACTTGGAGGCGCCGCTGCTGGAGCACATGCAGGTGAATGGGTCAAGCATCGCAAATTTGCAAATGCGCAAACAGCCCACGATGCTGAAGCAGCAGCTCTCGCAGACCACTCCGCCGTTTCTGATAATTCCGAAGAAGGAGTTGTTCGCATTGGCCATGTTGTGACCAAGGTGCGTGAGGCAGTCCAATCAGGTCTGGGCTACAACCGCAGTGCAGGCGAACTTGAATCAGCAATCACCTCTCTTGAGGCAGCGGGTGTTCTTGCCGAATCGATACACGTTGACCAGGCTTCTTTAATCGCCAATACGAACATTGTTGAAATTGCTCGTGTTCAAGCATCAGCACGTCTCGCTCTTGTTTCAGCCCAGTCAGCCCTCGCTCGGGAAGAATCCCGAGGGTGCCATCACCGTTCCGACTTTACTGAATCCAGTGAAGAACATTTGCACCACTACACCGTGAATCAAATCGGAGAAGTGAATACATTGGCTCTTCGGAAGAGTAAAACTGGAAATTGGATTTTACCTCCACAATAAGGCGTCTCATCGAAAATCCGGTGAACTACTGAAAAGGGTAACCATGTAGCAAGGCTATGGCCGAGACGACTCTCTTCGACCGTATCTTGGAGAAATCTATCCCTTCTCACAAAGTTGCTGAAGGGGAAAAGTGGTACGCGTTTTTGGATATATTTCCTCGTAGAGATGGCCACACACTTGTAATTCCTAAGCAAAGTGTTCAACGCCTTTCACAATTAAATCATGAAATTAGAGACTCCCTTTTTGACGGAGTTGTGCAAGTCCAGAGAATTCTTTCAAAGCATTTTGCAACCGAGGATTTTACCGTCTGTATACATGACGGACCTCTTGCGGGTCAAGAAGTCCCTCATGTGCATGTGCATGTCATCCCACGAAATTCCGGAGATGGTGGCTCGACGCTTCACGCCATGTGGCCCAACACACCGCCTCCAACCAAAGAACCCGATCACGAAGCATTTGCCCTGCTCTCCTCTAAATTACAAGAGGTGAACCAATGAATACTCCTGGAGGTCAGGCCAATACCGATCACCACGGAGAAGAATTACCCGTACTTTCTAAGTCTGCGAAAAACATGAAAATGGACAAGTTATTGTCCACGCCAATGCCATCGTTTGATGGGCAAATTCCCGGCTCCTACACTTGGTCGACCATCGCTTTCTGGATTGCAAGACGTATTCTCGCAGTACAATTCCGTACAAGTGAGGTGACGGGTGTTGAAACACTCCCGCTTGACCGTGGAAATCTGTGTTGTGCTTGGCATACGAACGGACTCATCGACCCGCTGCAAATTGTACTCAAGCATCCAAAGAATTTCGTCATGGGAGGGCGCCATGATTTGGTTACTCGCCCTCTTCTTGGTTGGTGGACTCGTAAATTAGCAGTTCAACCCGTTGTTCGCAAAGCCGAACTTCTCAGAGGAGGCTGTTCTGAAGAAGAAGCGACACGCTTGAACGGTCGCTCACTGATGATGTTAGCGACCGGCATCTCAGCAGGATTTGGTTGCGTTCTTTTCCCAGAGGGGACCAGCCATAACGACTCCTCTATGCTCCGGTTCCGCACCGGCCCCTTCCGGACAGTGTTTGCAGCAGCAGCGATTGCTAAGGCAAATGACAGGCCGATTCCCGCTCTTGTTCCGATTGGCTTACACTTTAGGCGGCGAGACCATTTTAGAACAGATGTGTGGGTTGAATATGGCGCACCCCTCCACATTCAAGAGGAAGATATCTCTCCAGAACTTGTTAACGCAGTTTCCCAAGGGAATTGGGTTGAGCCAGAAGCGGAACACGTTTTCGCATTACGGGATAATTTACGACTTCAACTCGTTCCTATGACGCCAAACACGCATGATTGGGATGAATACAACGCGCTTCACCTCATGGGGCATGTAGAGGCTCGAAGAACGAACCATCCTGAGTTAACTTGGAGGCAGGAAGTCGAATCAGCTCGCGCTTTCAGAACCCTTCTGCAACCTCAATTGACCGACCAGCAGGTTATCGAAAACACCGAATTACCAGTCATTACACATCCAGTGATAACGCCTGCTAAAGCAGCATCTGGGTTATTGCAAGAACAAAGACTCGATGGGCGAGATTTGAATTCATCAGGAACCGATCTACGGCGTATTCACCCCTTACGAGCAGCCTCTAAACTTGCTCGCCTTCCTTTCCTACTTGCACTTCTCCCATTGTTTGTGTATTGCTTTACTCCACAAATTGCGGTAGGAAGATTACTTGGAGACTCCACTGATGAGGGCGTTGATGCTCGCACATCCTATCATTTCCTTGCAGCAATGTTCGGCTCGCTCATGTTCTGGCCGATTATGGCAATCGGTTTATTGGGTATTGAAAACGTGTATCATTCCTCAGTTGAGTCACTGATTGGCTTCGATTGGCATTCAATTTACGGTGTATCTGAACTTCATCACAATTTGGCAAAGGTAACGTTTGTCACTGTGACGTTACTGTGCTTTTGGCTGAGTGGCAGAACATCGGCTCTGTTTTGGGATGATTGGTGCGATTTCACGCGCGCAGTTCGTCGAATCCGCTTCAACAAGACGAGCCGTCAAAATCTACGCGGAGCTCTCAAAATCCTCAACGACGAGATGGATAAGCTCTGAAACCGAATGCATGGTTTCGCCTCTGATTCAACCCACGCGATTCGCTGAACTGGCAGCCTATCGCGCCTCCGTCGCGCCTTTTTATCGAAAAACACAGCGTTATATGCCCCCTTAGCCAGTTGATATCTCATGGACCGAGTAATGTCAAAAACCAAAAAGCTGTTTTCAGCCACCAATGTAGTGGGATATATCTTAGGATTAATGGGACTCTCACTTTTAGCATTTGAACAATTTATAACCGAACTGCTGCCCCTCTTTTTCGCACCATTAGTTTGTGGGATATTGGGCTTCCTTGTGTACAAATCACAGCCGAGCAGTCCCCAGATGCCCGTCGTTATGCAGTCAACGCCATCCCCAACACAATCCAAGTAAGGTTGCCTTACCCTCTTGTGAAGTAACGTGTTGGTCGACGACCTCACGCATCCGTGTGTGGGAAATTAACATCAACTGAATACCGTTCGCAGTGTGTATGGATACACTTTTCCATGCACTTGTTGGCGCATTTATTGGGGAATGTGCTCCGAAGAGCATCAAGAATCGCCGAATCAAAGGCGCGCTTGCTTCAATGAGCCCAGATTTGTTGAACATTCCTTGTTACCTTTATTTGGGATTCAAGACCGACAGCACTCTTTGGTACCCAAAGCCGGAAGCATTCTATGAAAATCCGTGGATACTCGATCACTGGACTTGGGCCGGCTGGAATTTGAGCCATAGTCTGTTTTTTTGGGCACTCATCATTCTGCCGTTGGTTTGGCGACTCAAGTGGACACCTCTCCTAGGAATTGCATACCTCTCTCATATCCTTCTCGATTTGCCATCTCATTCGGGCATTTGGTCTGTCCAGCCGTTGTGGCCCTACAACTGGTTGCTTCACGGGTGGTTTGATGCATGGGCCTGGAATTTACAAGAGATCTTGATGTATTCAACGCTTCCAGCATTCTGCTGGCTTCTGATGTATCAATTACGAACACGAGAGTGGATTCTCTGGCCGTCAGAACGAGAACCTTCTGCATTGAAATAAGAGCCATAACTTGAGGCATACATCACTCGGTTTGCAGCTCTCGTTGAATAATATGGGTTGGAATTCGACGCCAATCACAACAGTACGCTTGAAACGGGAGGAGGTTTTGCCGTAATCATGGCAGAGAGGGATGCGATGAATAGAATCCGACAATGGGTTCAACAAGAACGGCTCGTTGTAAAAGAGCAAAAAGACCCTCGGGCAGAGATGCATTTGCTTATTCGTTATCCTCAAGGACCTCAAGGCCACATGTTCGCAGTCGTTATTCCAAAGGGCCGAGATCTTGTAGCTGTATCAAGCATGACGCGTGTCGATGTAGGCCAACAGAAAGAGATGGCCAACCATATGAAAGAAGACAAAGAAGCATGGTTGGAGTGGATTCACGATGTCCGCCTTCAACTCATTCGAACCAGCGTTGACTGGGGCATTCACATGGGACATGAAGGAGATCAAAAAGTCGGTCCACTTCAAGCATTCAATGTGAGCCTTCCCGTGTGGTTTGATGGTTTGTCAAAGAATGAGTTCATGCACACATTGCGAAAACTCTGGTTGGCAAAACTCGGTATTATTCATGAGATTAAATTCACTCACGGGCCAGGTGTAGGAAAGCCCGGGCCAGTCGATGACTGGGTCAAGGCAAAACAGGAAGGCAAAGACACACCGTCTTCGATGAATAACGGGCCAGACCAGTCCACGCATCATGAAATTGAGTTCGATGAAAAGATGTCCTTCGGGTCAGGTTTTGACCCTTCTGAATGGGCTTGAACAGTTGATTTCACTATCCAAATTCTTTTTTTGGAAAATGACATGAAAGAGTCGCGGTTAAGTAGCATGAGATTGTGCTTTTTTTTACGCTCGCCTTGGATGTGTATTTATGGGTCAAAAAATTAAGTCAGTCAGCCTTGTATCGATTATGTTGCTTTCCGTCCTCTCGACGTTGTTTTTAGCGACTCTAACTGCCACAGCAAACACTGTTGTAATCACCGAAGCAATTCAAATTGTTGATGGTGGAACTGCCGCAGATACTCAAACTGCAGTTGGCTCTGACAGTGAAGGAAACGTTCACGTTGTTTGGACTCGAAATAACCTTCACCTTTACTATTCCATGATCTCACCCCGTGGTGAAACATTGATTGACACGACCCAAATTACAAATCCTGGACTCCACAAGATTTGGCATCCTGATATGGTCGTTGACGATAACGACAAGGTCCACATTGTTTGGGCTGATAAGTCTGCACAACACAAAATTGTCTACACGGTACTCAATCCGTGGGCAGCGGCAATGGACGGGTCGGCATCCGACGATGGAACCCTCTCTGCAATCGATGACCACGTTGTTTCAAGCCGCGCACAAAACCGCGACTGGCCTGCCATCGATATCGACAGCCAAGGCGGTGTCCACATTGTCTGGGAAGATTCCTATGACGAATTGGGTCGTTTCTTCAATCAACCTCAAATCTACTACACCATGCTTAGCCCAGATATCAGCACGGGGTCCGTCATTACCAACTTCGATGACACGCTTCTCACCCCTATTATCGGCCACAAAGGTCACCCAGATGTTGTTGTCGATGCAAACGACTACGTCCAAATCGCTTGGGACGATACCCGTGGCGGTAAAGTCGAATTGAACTTCATTGTCGATACATCGGGTTCGATGTATTCAGAATGGGCAGATATCTGCACCGTTGTTTACGGCGGTAACTTTGCATCTGGAGGATACTTCCAAGGTATTAAACCAATGCTTGAGACTGCAAACATGACTGTCTATGAAACCATCTACGGACTAGGAAACACACTTCCAAGTGCTGCAAGTTCTGGTAACTGCGCTGGTAAGAACCAAAACACTGGTCCACGAACAACTCCTCTCGGGCAATTCCCCGGTGATGATTCTGGTGGAATTCGCAAACTACCCGGAACGGTTTACAACGGTAACACCTACTCTGGATACTCTGGAGAAGACTGGGGTCCAGGAAGCAACTGGGCCTGCCTCTCGTGGAAAGATGCATCAGGTAACGTGCCAGGAAACCCACCTACTCAAGATGACCACCGATGGAACCCGAATGCGACAAAGATTGTGATTCCAGTTTCTGACGAAGGTCCAAAAGACGGTGACCCATCACAACAAGCAGATGACCTCACCTCGATTGAAGAAGCCCACGACAACTGTATTACAGCAGGTGTTATTCCAGTAGGTCTCTACGGACAAGGTTACGGTGGAGCAGGTAACATCCAATCTCACTTTATGGATCTAGTTCAATGCCCGAACAGCGTCGTCTCGACATCAACTCGTAACTGCCCAGGCAACACCCTCCGAAGTTCCGATGCGGGTGGCCAAGCATACGAATTCCCATCAGGCTCTGGTGGCGCAAACGCAATGGCTCTTCTCGTCGAAGCGATGGTCTACATCTCTACTAACAACTCTCGTGAAATTTACATGTCTGTTCTTGACCCATACGGCAAGATGAACAACGACCCAACATGGACTCCTGGCGGAACTGGCCACTCGATCATTGGTGGCTCATATGCTGAGGACACCGGTGCTGGAGCTGATGGACACCTCGTTGTCGTTAACGACACACGTGTAACCATCGATGACGCTTATTCCTTCCACCCTTCTATCGGCGTTGATATGAAAGGTAACACTCACATTGCTTGGATGGATGGCAGAAATTACGGATTTGAAAAGGGTGTAAATTACGAAGTATTCTACACCAAACTCCGTTTGCAAGGCGCTGGTGCTTGGGATGGAGCAGACCAAGGTCTCTCTACCTACGCAATCAAGAAAATTCAAGACACCCCAATCTCAAATGTAGAAGGTAACTCTGGACTTGCCGGTAACCGTCCATTCGGTGGTAACTCAGTGTTCCCAGCGCTTCTAACTGACGACCAAAACAACATTCACATCGCTTGGGTCGATTCAGGAAACGCCACTGCAGATGAAGAGATACTCTACACGCGACTGAACTCAACTGACCTTACGGGTCCTGGACTCACCGCATTGGACCCTTGGGAAACTGTTGCAGTTACCTCATGGGCGAGCAATAAGCTTGGGCCGAATTCTGGCAGCCAGCCGAGTATAGGTATGCCTCCCGCATTCTCCAATGATTTGGGAAGCGGTGCACATATTGCTTGGTCCGATACCAATAAGTGCAGTGAAGAAGCCAATAACAACCGATTTACGATTTGTTATTCACACGTGCTCACTGGACAAGTCGATGTCGAATTCCAAGATGGAGAAACGTTCTATCACGTCATTGAACCGGGGCAACAAACGATTTACAACATGACGATGAACAACTCAACGCCTGGTCCGAAGGATCTTGTCGCTGACACGTTCGGACTCAACATCTCTGGCGTTCCACAAAACTGGACGGCTACCCTATTCTTTGCCGACAACCACACGACCATTATGCCAGACACGGCTATTTTCCTCGAAGGTGGAGAAGATATTCGGTTCTACATGCGAGTTCGTGCACCATCGGTCTACCAGGCAGATGCGGATCAAATTGCAGATATTTCGGTTACTGCCAAATCGTACAAAGACCCTGCCATTCAATCCGACCTCGTCACTCGTACATTGATGGACGTCGTGCACGGCATCAATCTCGATACTTCACACAGTATGGCTGATGTAGAACAAGGCCAAACTGCGATTTTCTCGATTACGATTACCAACACTGGTAACGTGAATGACCGATTTATCTTCTGGGATCCATATACCTTGGAAGGCCAGCAAGAATGGCTTTTACCATTCAACTGGGCTGTTAACTTCCCTACCAGTGTTGAACTTGACCCGGGACAATCGGTGACAAAGAACCTTGAGGTTCTTGTCCCAACTTCTGAGGACCCAGGAGCCTTCGTAATTTATCTGAAGGGATGGTCTGAGGGTGAACCGATTAAGTCGATAGAGAAAGGAACGTATGATGTTCTTGAACTCGGTGTCTTCGTATCAATTCGTTCGACAGGAAATATCGTTATGGAAATATTCGATACCAGCGAGTATGTTGACCCAGGAGAATGTGTCACTTATCCTATTGACGTCACCAAGAATTTCGATTCTGGAAGTTTAGTCTTCGTTACACCGGGCGCGCCAGAAGTCAAGCCTGATACCATTTCGATGGACGCTTGGAGAGTTGACAACTGGGTTGTTAACCTCGACTTTTCGAATGCACCTGGAGGCAACTCGATTGACTTTAGCGAACCTCGAGCGTGGACTATTCCGCCTGGTGCTGAATACATCACCTACGAAGTTGGTGTAGAAGTCTGTGCACCTACCGGCGCATCGGCAGGTCTTGGTCCAGCGGTTATTCTCAAGGCGTACCTCGATGGATACCCCCGAATTTCTGCTTCGAAGATTCTTTCAACCAATGTCAATCACGTCTACTCTCTTGTTGCAGATGCAGACATTGACCAAGAAGATATGATGACCATTAACGGTCAAGAAGTTCTCCCGGTTAATCCTGGCCAGCAAATCATTCTGCCAACAACAGTTACCAATCTTGGTAACGGACCAGATCGTTTCGACTATCGCCTTGCCCGTGTTACTGACCCGGCAGGCGTCGACGTAATTTGGGACATTGATATCCCTCGAGAAACGCTCAAGGAATTGTCTCGAGATACCGACCAAATCTTCGACATTACCATGAACATACCAGACCAAGTAGAAGCTGGTACTTACATGGTCGTCTTCCAGACATTCTCGGAAGAATCCTACCCTGATGCAAGTGGTCGGCTGACACGTCTTCGTTTCACTCAGAGCATGCCTGTCTACGTGCAGGAATTCTATGATATGCAAATCAGCATGGATTCAACCGTTGACAACGCGATTAAGACCTCCGCACCTGGACGAATTGTGCGGTTTGAAATGAACATCACGAACAATGGAAACGTCCCTGACTGGCCAACTCTCAACAACCACACTGCGAGCCGTGATGGTGAAGCACTGATATGGAACGAGTTGCCGGGCATGGGCGCACTTGACGGATGGTCTGTTGAATGGCGCTTGGTGAAGCAAATCGGTACAGATTTGACTACCGAGGAACCGTGTGAAACAGTAGCCTCTCTTGAAACCGTTACCGGAGACGAAGATGCAGCAATCGACCCAGCAATCGCATTTGCTGATTTGAGTGACCGCTGTGTATACTTGGAATCCGATGAGCGATATTTCATGCCGATGATGGAACCATACACGACCTATCCAGTTGTTGCGATCGTCAAGATTGCTCCATCTGCTAAACTCGACACTCGCAGTATCGGTTTGAAGGTCGTTTCCAAGATGGGCAATATGCTCGAGGGTGGCGACCATGACGATTCACCATCATGGGCTGCTGAAAGCCTTGACACGAATGAATTCGTCGTCACACTTCGCTTGCGTGCTCCTAACTTGGTCATCGCTGAAGTGAGCGTGTCCGACGATACAGGAGACGTTGACACAACCATCCCAGTTCGTGTCGTTCTACGTAACGATGGAAATACACATGCAACCGACATTGAGATCGTCTTGTGCGAATACTCGGATGCGTCAGATACGGATACGATTAATGAAATCAAGAAGAACGGTTGTGATGATGAGAGCATCGTCATGCGCCAAGTTATCGGCGCACTTCTCGCTCCTGATGATTCTGAAGATTACAAGGAAATAGAACTGGTTCTGCTCTACCCTGTTTCAGCTGGTAGCCACGGTGTCTATGTTGTTGTTGACCCTTCAAATGAAATTGTGGAAACACAAGAAAGTGACAACATCAAGCCTGTTGAGAATGAATTGAGGTCCAGCGGCGGTATGTTAGATGTTGCTGGTGAAGTGGTCGGTAAGACTGCTCTACCATTTGCAGTGATACTGTTGACCTTTGCTCTGTTCGGTGTAGTTTACCTTGTTGGTCGCGGACGTCGTCAAGATGTCTTGGACCGAAAGGCTGAGCAATCATCTCTTGTGTCGGTCTTGGCTGGCGCTGAAGATTGAGCATAGCAACTCTGCTGAAGTGGAACTTCACTTCTTGTGGGGAAGCGAACCGAGCCAGAAACGCAGGTTTGAGTTGTTCGGAACAGCTACAATTTGGCCTGCTCGGTCTGATAATTGGCGTTCGAGGCGATTCCGTACTTCGTCGAGTAGGCTTGCCATTTCGGATTGACCAAGTTGTAATTCACGTCGCAAATCGGTGAGGTCTAATTTTCGTTCAGGAGCTTCAATCAGACTGTGAACCATCGTTCGCTGCTCATAATGTTCGAAGTCCGAATCAACCCCCGCAGATATACGATTACGAATATGTTGATGTAAGGCGATTACAGCATCTCTCTGTGAATCTATTTCCTCAAGAATATTGTTCAAATGTTGGATGTGAGCCATTCCTTCTCCAACAGAAATTTTCTTTCGACCGCTGACCGATTGAACCACGCGTTCAGTTGTATTTGGCAATCGGTTTGAGAGTCGCATTGGGCCTCCTGCAGGAAGTTGTCGTTGTTCACAAAGAAAGAGGTCTGGGCCGAGATCTATTCGTAAAGAGAGGGATTGCTGAACGCTGTAAATTGTTCGAGGCGGTCCGCCTTTCTCACTTGCGACTTTCATTTTAGTAACGAAATTTCCACGTTCCAATTCCTTCAAGTGTTTGACAATAGCTTGTTGACTTACATTGAGCAATTCGGCGAGCTGCATAGGATAGTGAGGTTCACGGACTAACCTCTCCAAAATCTGGCGACGTAACTTGTTTTGAAGCAAGGTTAGGGCGGTATCAATATCTTCCACACTGCTCAACTCGGAGTTACCTAGAGGCAGACACTCTTTGAAGGCGTCGATTCAAGTAAACTGAGTCAGTGCGAATTTATTCGGCAATTTGGTAAGCCAATTTTGAATTTTCATTCATCTTTGGTTGTTTTTTCAGCGGGAACAATTCTCGATATGAGGTGCATTATTCCCATTATCCCAAGACTCGCATAGATACCGAGCAAGACGGCAAAGGTGTAGTAGAGTAATGGAGAGACTTCCAGAGAGGCCTCATAGTTCCATTCAACGTCAAATTCTTGTAAAGTCTGGGTATCATCACCACCTGCAACAAACCGATAATCGCCACTTGTCGCATCCCAAGTGAAACTGTCTTGAGACAGCGGACCTCCTGCTACGAATTCGATAGAGTCTTTGTTACATTGGTAATACCCATCTTC
>DAMU01000104.1:0-1220 GCA_002499705.1 Euryarchaeota archaeon UBA91 | reverse complement strand
TACTTCAACATTTGCAGCATCAACAATATTCGGAAGTGGCAGGATTTCTTGAGACATACCCCAATAACATGTAACTTCGTCGTTTTCAATGAAGGGGAGTCCTTCATCTACATCGCATGGGGGGAGCATTGCGTTTTCTGTAGCCCCGTCTTCAACGACTGGGGGCGGGAGAAACGATGGGAGAATTAACAACATGAGGCTGAGAATACCTGCACCCCATCGAAAATACATTTCACGCATAGCACAACCTCACATATCATCCCAGGCCGACCAGGCGTCAGATTCAGAATTCTTCTCTTTGACTTCCTTTGGCGGAGAGCGCTTTACTCGAGGGGTGATCTTTTCGTCATGATTTCCACCGCCCATGTCCCAATCTGAAATAGCTGATGTGTTGGCTACTTTTTTCTTCACGGAGGGGCGAATCGGTGTTGGCGAATCTGCAAACGGGTCTTCGACTTTCTGCATTGTTTCTTGAACATCTCCACGCATGAATCCATACACTTGCTCAGTCGTCATCATTGTGCCCTGCATGACATCTCTTGAACCGTCGACAAATCCGTCTTCTTGCTCAACATTATTTGGTGCGGATTGTTCTCCAGCACCTTGATACAATGAACTGCTGGTATCCTTTAATGCAGCCATCAACTCTTCTTGACTTTCATAAGATTCCAGTAAGACTCCATCATTGTCAATGACCTTGATTGTTCCATGGATCGCATTACTTCGTGCCGAATATGCGAGTAATCCTGCCAGTGGTAGGAAGATGAAGCCAAGACAACATATTCCAATACCAAACACGAGGCCTCTAAACTCCAAGAATCCAAACATCCAAGTTTCTTCAATGTGTACTATCCAAACGGTGTAATCATCACAAGAATCCTCAGAACACGTGCTTGAAGCGGTCACTTCACTCTCTTCATCAGCAATCCATTGCTCATGAATTTGGAAACTTGTTGCATCACTGGCCATTGGAGCCCAATCTGAAAAACATGAGTTTGGTGTTAACGATTCACTCGCTGCAGCCGAACCACCAACAATAGGCGTCAACGTAACCTCAATTGATGGCGAAGACTCTTTCACAATAGCCATGTAACATCCGCCTTTTTCCATTGCAAAATTTACCGAATCACTTCCTTCTATTTCCGCAACTGCAATCACTCGCGGGTCGTAGATAGAATCAATTCCATCCGATTGAGAATTTAACAAAACCCCTCCTACAA
>DAMU01000084.1:14474-37570 GCA_002499705.1 Euryarchaeota archaeon UBA91 | reverse complement strand
CATCCATAATTCTTCTGTGAAGTGGAATTAAGTGTTCGACACCTGTGATTATCGTTTCGTCTAAAGCAGTTCTCATTCGCTTTACTGCATCATCTCGGTCTTTACCCCATACCAACAACTTTGCCAGAAGTGAATCAAAACAGCCCGGCATTTCGTATCCGGGGTAGGCGTGTGTGTCAACTCGTATTCCGTAGCCAGAGGGGAAGTGACATTCCCAAAGTCTACCTGGGCTAGGAATAAACTTGCTTGGGTCCTCTGCATTGAGTCTGCACTGGATAGCATGGCCTCGCCATACAACATCTTCTTGTTTAATCGGAAGTGCCTCCCCTTGAGCAACTCGAATACCAAGTTCAACAAGATTGTAACCGGTTATCAGTTCTGTGACCGTATGCTCAACTTGAACTCGAGGGTTTACTTCAAGGAAGTAGAAATCACCGTTCGCATCGCGAAGAAATTCAAATGTTGCTAATCCTTTGTAGCCGACTGCCTCTGCGCCTTTACAGACAAGTGCCCCAATTTCTTCTCTTTTCTCATCAGTGAGCCACGGGCCCTCCTCAACGAGTTTTTGATGTCGGCGCTGGATTGAACAAAACCGTTCACCGAAATGAATCGCTTTTTTACCATCGCCAAGTACCTGAAATTCTACGTGTTGAGCGCCTTGGATATACTTCTCGACAAAGACTCGCTCATCGCCGAAGGCTGAACGTGCTCGAGATTGGCACAGTTTCAAAGCATTTTCAAATTCATCGGATTTTTCTACGATTTGCATACCAATTCCGCCGCCTCCAGCTGCGGCCTTGATGATAACGGGATAGCCTATTTCTTGCGCCAATGCAGTAGCCACTTTAGGGTCTGAAATTGATTCAGAAGAGCCTTTTGCTGTTGGCAATCCTGCTGCTTCCATAGCAGCTCTTGCCTCTATCTTATCACCGAGTAAAGAAATGACATCGGCTGAAGGCCCGATAAACGTAATACCTTCTTCGTTCAATCGGCGAACAAACGTTGCATTTTCAGCCAAGAAACCGTAACCTGGATGGACTGCATCACAACCCATCTCTTTGGCTGCATGAATTACCGATTCAATATCGAGATAGGTGTCAAGCGGGTTTGCTTTGTAGTTCGGATAAGCGATATCTGAAAAGCGAACTGGAAGAGATAATCGATCTTCACGCCCGTGAATAATCGCTGCTTCAATACCCATATCACGGAGCGTTCGAAGTATTCGAAGAGCAATCTCGCCACGGTTGGCAATGAGGACACGTTTGAATGCCATAAAAGAGTCGAAGAGGAATTACTCTATGATGCCAACGGTTCAATCGATTCTAAAATGTATTTTTTATTCTGTTATATTTCTTCACCGAACTCCTCTTTTCTTGTAATATTTTGACATTAAACGGTTAAAAAACACGTTTTTTCTTGCATTTTCTAGAAAAAATACGCAAATTTGATATCATATGACGGCGATGGAGCCATGATGCGTGAACACCAAACTGGAGCGGAGGCCCTCGACCGCTTAGCAGGAATAGATTTGAATAAAGATGGAAAAATTGTTAATTTGATTATTTGTGGAAATTCTAAGTTTTACGACTATTCATGGCTTGAAGAACAAGTTGAACACTGGGTAGAAGCGAACGGTTACCCTGACCTCATCATTATTGGAGGAGCAAGTGGAGTTGACTATTTAGCAGAACGTTGGGCGGATAATAACAACATCGAACTTGCTGTGTTCACAGAGGCATGGAATGCACCACGCCCAAACTCAGCACATGATTCTGGGCGACCAGAAGCCGTAGCTACTTTAGCTCGAACGATGCTTGAAAGAGCGACACATATGCTCTCTTTTCCTGGCCCCGATTCAGTTTGGACCAAGCGAATGGAAGAGCGGGCAAGGGAACAAGCAGTACCGGTGACCAGTGTACCGTTACCAGTAAGTGGTCTTGAGTAAGACAAAATACAGAATCAGTAAACGTCACGCAAGTATCGCTTCTGTTCTTTCATCATCGTCGTACCGATGAAATGAGTAGCATCTTCTTCAGACATGCCGCCATGCTCAATAGCGATATCAATTAACGCACGATGAACATCCTTAGCCATGTAGGTCTTGTCGCCGCAAATGTAGAAATAAGCACCGTTTTCAAACCACTGCCAAATCTCTTCTCCGTGTTCTTTAAGTCGATGCTGGACATAGATTTTCTCTTCTTGGTCACGAGACCATGCCGTAGTAAAACGATACAAGTCTCCGCTGTCCATCCAGCCTTCGATTTGTTCCTTGTAGTAAAATTCAGTCTTCGAGGATTGATCGCCAAAGAAGAGCCAGTTTCGACCTTTTCCTCCGTCAAAAACACGTTGTTCCATGAAGGCTCGGAAGGGAGCAATTCCAGTTCCCGGACCAACCATAATAATGTCAACATCTTTGTCCTCAGGAAGAATAAACGACTTGGTTGGCGACATAAAGACGCCTATTGGATCCCCTGTTGTGTCGATTTCATCGGCCATGTATAGCGTGCACAAACCTCCACGGGGCCGGTCATGATACTCGAATCGGACTATACCAACAGTTAGTTCAACAAAACCTGGATGGGCGTCGTGGGATGAAGCAATCGAATACAATCGAGGTTTGAGTCTCGACGTTAATTCAAAAAATTCTTCTGGAGAATATTTCACATTAAATTCACGCATGATATCAACATAGTCGCGAGTCCACAGGTAATCTTCGATTGCCTTTTGGTCAACGAGTAATGCTTCGACTCGAGCTGTAGGGTCATCGCTTGCTACGCTTGAGGCGAGTCCTGGAGGATTACTAGAAGATTCAGAGGATTCCCACTGATCGTTTGAGCGACTGCGGGCTACAATCTTGAGGGATATTTTCATCCCTGATGATACGACTTTACCTGCCAGTGATTGAACAAACTTTTTGTTTGCCATATGGACCTCAAAATCTTTTTTCAGTGCAGTGTAGAGGTCTCGTTCGCCGTTATGGGTTTGGACAATTTGATCGCGATCCCAGTCTTGGATTTGAATGAGTTCTTCAACAATGTGAGGGGGGTTTTCAGAAACAACACCGAGAGCATCTCCTACTTTGTAATCCATCCCGGAATCGCCCAATGCAAAAACGATGTGTCGGGTTTCTTTTCGAGAGCCCTCACCGTTGAGAATATAATTCTCAGTAATTTGAGTCTGGTAAGGATTCTTAGAACTCCAATCGGCCATAATTTCACCGCACAGCACAAGGCTGCAACACGCCCACTCTCGCGACCCTTATCATGCTTATTGAGCGATGCGAAGGAACTCGGAGGTCATGTTTTAGACTAATTATTTCATTTCAATTTCAAGGGAACAAACGGTTCTTTATATGTTGAATCTTGGACACCGCAATATGGCTCAAACGAGTAAACCATCGGCAATCATTGTCGGGACCGGCCCCGGAGGCCTTGCAAGCGCACTACTGCTCGCTCATTCAGGTGTAGAAGTCACCATGTTTGAGAAAGAGAGCAAAGTAGGAGGTAGAACCAAACTTGTTCATCAGGACGGATTCACTTTCGACCGAGGCCCAACCTTCTTCCATTACCCGGAAGTCATCGAAGAAATTTTCCAAGCCATCGGACTCGACGCTCACAAAGAACTCGGATTGATGCCTCTTGACCCGATGTATCGATTGGTATTCGGCGCTGGCGGCCACATTGATGCCACAAGCGACCTTGAAGAGATGACCGAGCGTATTCGAGAACTTGCTGGAGATAAGAATGCGAATGGATTCAAGAATTACGTCACCCAAAACCGCAAGAAACTCAACCTATCAAAGCAATGCCTGCAAACTCCATGGTCGAGCCCTCGTGACATTTTGACAAAGCGAGCAATTCGCGTCGCAACTGTACTCAAACCATGGTCAAGTGTTGCTGGTGATTTAGGCAAGCATTTCGATGATGAACGAGTTCGTCTTGCCATGTCATTTCAAACAAAGTATCTGGGCATGAGTCCATTCCACGCCCCTTCGCTGTTTACCATTCTTGCATTCCTTGAATACGAACACGGTATTTTCCATGCTAAAGGTGGGCTTGGTAGCATCACCGCTCGCATGGGAGAAATCGCTCAAGACATGGGTGTCAAAATCCACTGCGACACTCCAGTTAAGTCCCTAATCTATGAAGGCAAGACGGTCACTGGCGTGCGCATAGAAGGCAAAGAAGTCATGGCCGACAAAGTTGTTGTCAATGCAGACTTTGCTCACGCTATGACGACACTTGTCCCCAACGAAAAGAGAAAGAAGTGGTCAAATAAGAAACTCGAAAAGAAAGGTTATTCCTGTTCTACGTTCATGCTCTATCTCGGCGTTGACAAGCAATATGACTTGCCTCACCACCAAATATTTGCATCATCGCAATACGAGAAGAACCTCGAAGAAATCACCAACCACCGCCTCACCTGGGATGACCCATCAGTCTATGTTCAAAATGCGAGCATTACCGATGACAGTCTTGCTCCTGAAGGGCATTCTACCGTTTATGTTTTGGTTCCAGTTCCAAACACTCACGACTCCATAGTGTGGGATGACATCAAAGCAGATTACCGAGATCTCATCATCAAACAACTGGCTAAGTTGGGATACGATGATATCGAAGATCACATCGTTTCGGAAAGCATTGTAACGCCCGATGACTGGGGTGCATCTGACATCTACCGTGGAGCTGTGTTCAATCTCACTCACGACCTCAAACAAATGCTGTGGAGACGCCCGCACAACCGATTTGAAGAAGCCAACAATCTGTATATCGTCGGTGGCGGAACTCATCCAGGAAGCGGACTCCCAACAATCTTTGAAAGCGCCCGCATCAGCAGTAAATTACTGCTGGCTGATTTGGGTATTCGCGCTGACTGGAACGGAGTTGACTCTTGGTTCCAAGATGTTCGACGTCCAAAAGTAAAACCTCGAAACCATGTTCCAGCTAAGGCATCCAAAGGCGCCTCCGGTGATGGCCATGCTGCGTAAGATTATTTTCGCTCTCTTAACCGCAGCATTGCTAACTCCCGGCTGCATCGAAATGGAGACATCAGGCCTCGAATCAGAAGGCGAAGAAAATCCTCTTCCATTCGAACTGACTTTTGAATCGAAAACCCTTGATCGAAGCGAGGATGAAGGAAGCGTTTTCAGTTTAGAAGAAGAACTTGTAAACGGACCTGTTATGCTTCTGTGGATCGGTTCCGGCTGTTCAGGCTGTCACGATTGGACAGACCTAATTCGAGAGAAAATGGACAACGGGGAATTAAACGAATCCAATGTTACGATTGTGAGTGTTCACCGCTGGGGTCAATTTGAATCTCAAGAAGATGTAATGGAAGTTTTTGGGACTAAAAATGAATCATCGCATTACACGCCATGGAAAGTCGTTCTCCCGACTCCAGAGACGCAAGCCTACGAGTTTGGAACCGGCGTAAACACCGGTGCATCGGTCTACTCCGCTTATGGAAACCCTGGAACCCCAACGTTGCAAATCATCGCTGAAAATGGAGTAATTGCATGGCAATCTAAGACGTATTGGGCTAATGAATCCGTCTTTGAAGAAGGTTTTTCCTTCCTTGAAACACAGGCGGTTGATGCGTGAACCTCAAAGACCCCAGCCGAGTAGGAGTCATTAGCAGCCACAATGGGTGCCGGTGAAAACCATGGGTGAAGGCATTAAACTTCCAGTTCTCAATGGGCTGGGTCGTACAAATCGTATCGACAACTGGTTAAAGCAACCGTTGGCAATGGGACTTGGTCTTACTGCCGCAATGCTCTACACCGCATGGCGACTCTTCCTCTATCCCGAGTCTATTTCATACGAATTGGATGGAAGTACTGTAATGTCGCCAATCTTTTCTCCAAATGTTTTGGAATGGGAGTTATTTGGTCTCAAAGACTGGAATCATCCATCTTGGGTCAATGCAGCAGTGTTGGTTCTGTGGATTCCATTTGGTTTCCGAGGGACATGCTACTATATGCGGAGAGTATACTACAGGACTTTCTTTGCTAGCCCAACTGCATGCTGGGTAGATGAACCTGAAATTAACAAAGCACTTGGCTACCAAGGTGAAAAAAGACTGTTCATCATCAACAACCTCCACAGATATTTCCTCTACGCAGCCATGCTAATCTTAGTCATCAAATGGTGGGATGTAACCCATACGCTTCACTTCCATGGTGGGTATGGGATGTCTTTAGGGACTCTTGTCATGGGCATAGAAGCATTTCTTCTTACCATGTATGTGACTTCTTGTCACGCACTTCGACACCTCGCCGGAGGGTCTCTGGACCGATGGACTACGAGTATTGGTCGAATTCGAGGAGCATTGTTTGGGAGAATCAGTATTTTCAATCGTTCTCACGGGTTCTGGTTCTGGACATCATTGACATTTGTATTCTGTGGCGACCTTTGGGTATTAGCCGTACGAGAAGGACATTTGAGCGATGTGGCGCTGTTTGTAATTTGAGGTAATGGAAATGACTGAAGAATTCAAGAAATACGAATACGATGTAATCGTCATAGGTGCTGGAGGTGCTGGTCTACGAGCTGCTATTGAAGCGGCAAGGAGTGGTGCAAAAACGGCAATGATCACCAAGTCTCTGCTTGGTAAAGCGCACACGGTCATGGCCGAAGGCGGCTGTGCTGCAGCATTACAGAATGCAGATCCTCGTGATGGATGGAAGGTTCACTTCCATGACACCATGAAAGGAAGTAAATGGCTTGCAGACTGGCGAATGGCTGAGTTACATGCCAAAGAAGCACCTGACAGAGTTCGTGAACTGGAAACATGGGGTGCAGTCTTTGACCGAACTACTGAAAACACAATCAATCAGCGAAACTTCGGAGGACACACGTTCCCAAGACTCGCTCACGTTGGAGATGCTACGGGTTTGGAACTTATTCGAACCTTACAGGAAAGGGGTATTCACGAAGGAATTGATATTTTCATGGAATACACCGTTCGGCATCTACTCAAAGAGGGCGACAGAGTAACTGGGTGCGTTGCATATACCCGAGTTGACGGTGATTTCCATGCCTTCTCCGGCAAATCTGTCATTCTTGCTACCGGCGGAATAACCCGCTGCTGGTCAGTCTGCTCAGGTTCATGGGAATATACTGGAGACGGTCATGCTCTCGCTCTTTGGGCTGGTGCCGAATTACGCGATATGGAGTTCGTTCAATTCCACCCTACTGGCATGGTATGGCCTCCTTCAGTGAGAGGTATTTTGGTTACTGAGGGCGTTCGTGGAGAAGGTGGCCGATTAACAAATTCAGAAGGAGAGCGTTTCATGTTCGACTATGTCCCAGAAATGTTTGCTGGTGACCATGCCGACTCGATTGAAGAATCGGATCAATGGGTTGAAGAAGTCGTTTCAGGAAAATTAGCGACAGTCCGAAGGCCTCCCGAATTACTTACTCGAGACGTTGTAGCCAAGGCTATCAATTCAGAAGTCAAAGCTGGACGTGGCTCCCCTCATGGTGGTGCTTTCCTCGATATTTCACATCGTGGTGAAGAAGCCATTCTGAAGAAACTTCCCTCAATGCATCACCAATTCAAAGAATTAGCAGGCGTTGACATCTCCAAAGAACCAATGGAAGTTGGGCCAACAGCCCACTATGTAATGGGTGGTGTTCGCGTAAACGCAGAGACCCAAGAAAGCAACGTCCCTGGGCTTTATGCATGTGGCGAAGTTGCTTCCGGCTTGCATGGAGCGAACCGCCTCGGTGGAAACTCCCTGTCTGATCTTATCACATTTGGAAAAAGGGCTGGAGAATTCGCTTCAAAGCGAGCCAAGGACCTCGCTCAGCCGGGCATCGATGATGCACAAGTGCAATCTGCAATTCAAGTCATGCTCGCTCCTCTCGAAAGAGAAGAAGGCGAGAATCCTGGCCTTATTTACGATGCTATGCGCGACATGATGCAAGCAAAGGTGGGAATCATTCGAACAAAAGAAGAAATGACTGAAGCCATGGATGATTTGAAGGCTTTTGATGAGCGTCAATCAAAGTGTTTCCCCGGCACATCACGTAAATACAATTCAGGATGGCATCAAGCATTAGACCTCAAGAATATGGTTGATGTTTCTATTGCTGCGACCCTTGCAGCGCTAACTCGTGAAGAAAGTCGGGGTGGCCATACACGCGATGATTTCCCAGGTGAACTTGAAGAATGGGGTAAAATTGTAAATATTGTTTACATGGAAAAAGGCGAGATTAAGATTCGCCAAGAACCTGTTGAAGAAATGCGTTCCGATCTAAAAGATGCCATCAAAGAAGTGAAGTCAATGATTGCTGAACGTGCTGCTGAACAAGAGGGTGAGAAGTAATGTCACTCAAAGGTAAGACTCAGGAGTTCAAAATCCTTCGCGGAGAAGGTGAGGAGGCTGCTCTTGAAGAGTTCACTATTGAACTGGATGAAGGCATGGTCGTTTTGGATTGTGTGCACCGTATTCAATACGAACAACAGCCCGATTTATCGGTTCGTTGGAATTGTAAGGCTGGTAAATGTGGTTCATGCTCAGCTGAAATCAATGGCCGTCCACGATTGTTATGCATGACTCGTATGAGTGATGTTGTGGCAGAAACTCCTGAAGGTCAGCCTATTGAAATCCGTCCGATGAAAGCCTTCCCTCATGTCAAAGATTTGGTGACGGATGTTTCGTGGAATTATGAAGTCGCTCAAAGAATTAAACCTATTAATGGACCAGAAGAAATGAACTGGGAGTTTAATCAAATGGAAGCTGACAGAGTTCAACAATTCCGAGAGTGTATCGAATGTTTCCTCTGTGTAAACACGTGCCACGTATTACGTGACCATGCTTTGTTCGACGACTTTGCAGGCCCTCGGAATCTCGTTCGCCTTGCTCAATATGAGATGCACCCACTGGACCTCGAAGACAGAGTTCCTGAAATCAAAAAGGAATTTGGAATTGAATACTGCAACATCACACGGTGTTGCACCGAAGTTTGTCCTGCTGGTATTCAAATCACCGATGATGCAATCATTCAGTTGAAAGAGCGAGTTGTTGATCGATACTATGACCCTCTTCAGCGCATATGGCGCACCATTACTCGTCAAAAAGTCCGGTACTGAGATGGTCACGTGTCACAAGCGTACGAAAGTGCACGTGGTATATCCGCAGTAATTTTTGGAGGTGCGCTGGTTTGGGTAGGAATCCAACATTTCATTGATACTGCATTTTTTACGCCAATTGTGCCAGAAGTTCTCGGCTTCCCAGATTTTTGGGTTTATGTAAGTGGGCTTGTAGAAGTGATTCTTGGATTGGGACTTATTATTAGAAAATCAAGAAGAAGGGCTGGATTTTCAACCGCTGTATTTCTTGTTTTGATTTACTGGGCAAATTTGAATATGTGGATCAATGATATCAGTGTCGGAAGTACGAATTTCTCAACCTCTGGCCATATTACTCGAGCAATCGTTCAAGTTGGGATGATATGGCTGTCGCTGTGGATTGCGAAATGGCCACAAAGAAAGGAAAGTTGAGGCTCCAAATCTCTCCGAAGAGAGAAATGAAGCGGCGACCCTTGCGGGGACAAACTTGATTTTCAAGTTTGAAGAACTGACTATCAAGCAGATACGGAATCAAAGGTGTTCGATTCCGGACTTCTTGACGTTTGCCTTCTTGATCTTGTCAGGAAGCCAAGCAGGTCCATTAGCTGGCTTTGGAACCATGCTAATGCTGCCAGTAAAGACGTGGACACGCTTGGTGCCACGCTCTCGTAGGCGTATGTTCGTATGTCCGCGGGTTGCAGCTTTGAGGGCTGCGCCACGGGGTTGTTTGCTAGCAAAAACCTGGCTCGTATCTTTTCCGTTCTCCATGAGAACAAAGTATTTTTTATCAGACATTTTGGATTACCTCCGATAATTGACAACTTAGTCAGGTATATAGTATTTAGGGCGATAAAACGCTATACTGCGCCCTATAAGCGCCGCAGTGACCCTTTCGGATTACTGTTTTTGGCACACTAAGCCGCAGTCTATCGTTTAGAAAAGAGGATGTTTTCGGCACCAAAATCCATCTATGGAAAAATCACATCGAGATGAATTTTAATTAACAATTTACGACTACGAATTCGATTCAATTTTGGTTTCCTTGAGATTCGAGAACTTGAATTTGTTCATCGCTGAATACCACCCACTGGACCAGTGTCCAACCCTCCGGCATTTCACCCTCAAGCCAAAGACGATACTGCTCATCTGACCATCCAGTGGGTTTCTTCAATTCAGCAGAATCCTTGAGAGGAATCTCTTCTGGTTCTTCTTGTGATACCCATAATGGATCTTCCACTTCTTTGGGCTTTTTCAAAAGCAGCGTCAAACCAAGTAAACCGAGAAGAAGAACAAACACAAACATGACAATGCTTGCTGAAGAAAAAGAAGTTTTGACTGCTCCATCATCTAAAGTAGATTGCTGGCATGTATCACAAACAGTTTCGGGGAGTAAAGTGAATTCAATTTTTGAAGAATTCGATTGGGACCATGAATCGATACACGTCACTTCTACCTCTATGGTAAGGTTACTCAAAATGCCTGTTGTGGGGAACTGGAATGCTAAATCTGCTGAAGTGGAATTTTGAGGTTGAAGCGTTACTTGCAATTCTGCCAATTCAGACTGATTATGAGAGATTCGTGCAGAGCATAACAAATCGTCAATTCCATCTGCATCGGTTACAGACCCCGTGAATGAAAGCAAATCGCCCGCAGTAAGGTTTTGACCTGCTTGGAGCATCGTTTGAGGAGCGGCATGATAGAACTCAAGAGGGAGATTCAACGACTTTGACAATCCGTCCACGTCTCGTACATTAAACAGAATCTGACCCTCGCCATCGATGAAAGTTCCATCAAGACGTAGCCTAAATTTGTGCAATTGCTCATCAGCTGCAAGCGAAGAATTGAGGGAAAGACAATTTTGAATCGATGGATCGTCAGTACTAATTTCGCCTAATGATGGTGCAGAAACTGACCAACCTAACTGGCTTAGCGTTGTCTGCATTGAAAGAATCGGCCGTTCACTTTGCAGATGTACGAGCAAATATCCGGTGTTTCCAAACCTGAGTGAAGTAATGGCACCGTCTTGATCACAGAGGTGCGAAGAAAGAACTTCTGGAGTGGTTAGAAGTAAAGGTAGCGTGTAGAATTCACTCAACAGTGCGCCATGTTGTCCAGTTATTTCCAGCCGAAGTTCAAGTTCACCTCCTTCTAATGCATCTGTGATATCTGGCAATTCTAAGAGAAGTGGGGAACCAATGTTTTGTGCGTCCACTGGAACTGTTCTTTGTTCAGCACCTGGCCATTGAACATGTAAATCTCCAGTAACTGATGATGAAGGGTCATCTGAATCTGAAATATGAATTCGGGCGAATTCATTTCCTCCACCTCGCACACTGTCTAAAACAAGTCCATCGCTGTCAACAATTTCGATGGTAGCGAGAGGTGCACGATCGCTCACTGAAAGAACACGTGATTGAAGGAGGGTCCCATCGGTCTGCCTAATTTCAAAAACAATGTCTTCAAGTGTAGTACTGACGTTTCTTAAGTACGAGCCATGGTAACAGTGGTGACTGGAATCAACCTGAGAAGCATAACTGATGTTGAACACCTGTCCAACAGACGCTGTTAGAATGGGCTGTTGTTCAAGAAGGTCATAATCTGCATCCAAAACACACATCGTAACGTTTGCCACTTCTCCACGGAACAACCCTCCTGTAGGGCGGTATGGAAGTTGATTGACTCCAGACCATGAAGGTGAGTCAACGCCTTCAAAATGAGGACCAAACCATTGAGCCTGAGCATCGACAACCGTTGCGATATCTGTCTCCAGGGCAACACCAACTTGTTGGCTCTCATCGAATGCTTTCGCTCTCAAAACTAAATATCCAAGTTCGAGAGAAGTTGGTAGAGTGATAGAGGACTGCCAGCGCAATGAATCCACTCGACCCGTGGAGCGAGTAACCCACTGAAGGCCAGAAAGGTTGGATAGGTTCTGGGCTACAGCCCAATCGACTTCTACCGATGTTACATTGATGTCGTCGCTTGCTTCAATGGTGCAGATGAAATTATCCCCTCGCGCATAGACTTCAGCATCACAGTAGATACTTTCAACTGTTGGAGGTGCATTAACCCATATTCGCATGGTCACTAAATTATTCGCTAAGTTTCGCTCAGGAGAGTCCGTACTTGCATTCGTGTATCGAATGCGTAGATCCATCCATCCCATCTTTTCTGGAACAATACTCAAGTTATACAATACTCGAGAGCCATTTTTATCACCGCTGGGCAAAGAAAGATTCCCACGATACATCTCGACATTCCCTTGAATATCCTGAACCAAAAGGGTGCCATTGGAAGAAGACATTCCTAAATTTTCAATGGCCAATTGTATTTGCGTTGGTTGCATGAAAGAAGCGTTTTGAATCTGACGAACATCAACCAGGTTGATATCGTGATTCAAATCCGCATAGGGAGCCATCTTCGGGTCACCTACGGTCACACCCATCCAACCTGCCTGTAGGTTTGCTGCTGCATGGGATTCTGCTAAATTGAACCCTTTCGCATACATCATCATCAATGTACTCGGTGAACCTACTGCAGTGAGATATGGTTCGTAAACATAGCCTTTAGCGCCTGAAACCCCATCCTCGAGTAAATCTGCAATGAGCGATTGCCCATAACTTGTATCCCAATTAAATGAGCGACCACTGGTCGACACTGCCGTTTCTGCAATTGAGCCATCCACCCAAGAATTATGCGGACGAATTGGACGCAGGTTCATTGTATCCAGATAAATTGAGCCGTCAGTTGAAGTAGCTACAAGGTCTAAGGGAACCCGAATTCGAAAAGAACTGACATTGCTGCTCGGACGGAAACGCAGGGTTTTCGATTCCCATGATGGTGCGAAGTTTTTTCCACCAGATTGGTTACTTGATAGAACAGTTCCATTTTCATCGAGACCTTCAACTTCAATCGTAAACTCTCCATACACATCGCCCAATCGCTGACCATGTAGGCTGATAATCCATGCGTGGTCTTGAAGATACTCGGGGAAATCATAGGTCTGTTCTATGGAAGCAACAGCCTGTCCATTCCCCGAATAAGCTGAGCAATCCTTGTAGATATCGCGATGTAAAGTCGTAATTTCATGGTCCTCAAGGGCCGAATCCCAAATCATAACATTGTCAATCATACCTTCAAAATATGCATTACCACCACGGTTAACTCCCAATTTATACAAATCAAAATTATTGAGCGCTCCCAAGGGGAAAGTCGTGGTTCTAACCAAGACACCATCGAGGTATTGACGCGCAACACCGTTGTCAAAAACAGTGACTAAATGCATCCATTCTTGGGCTTCAATCTGACCAAAGGAATAGGATTGGTTGTTGTGTAAACGCCATTCACCACTGAAAATGGCGTGTTGAAATGAAGCGTTTGAGGCTGAATTATCATCAACGGCAAAAACGGAAGAATAGGTTGGCAAAGTCGTTGAATTGGCCCAAACCCACTGACTCACAGTGAAGTTTCCAATCCAGTCATCAACATCGACTTCCAATGAATCATCCACGCCGTCATACCAAAGACATCCTCCATCAACACACGTGCGCCAATTACTCGAATTCATATTTTTCAAAGTGAAATTTGAAGATGAATTTACTGAATCTTGGGCAGAAAGGCCTGAACCATCTTCGAAATCCCAGTGGTGAACGAGATTGTTTTCAGAAGGGATGTAATTATCTGCGAGGGAGAATGCTGAAGCGGGGACAAATGCCTTACTCTGATTCGGACCAGACCATGAAAGTTGCAAACCATGAGGGCCTCCTCCTTGGAAGAATTCAATTTTGAAATCGTATTTCCCTGCTTCATATTGGCCGTATTGGGAACGTTCGACCATTCCATGGGAGCCATAATTGGTGACAAGGCTTTGACCATTAATCCAAAGTTCTGAACCGTCATCAGAAGTGAGATAAAACGTCCAATTACCCGCTTCTGGAATTTCAACAAGACCACTAAATCGTGCACCCCAGTTATTTTTAAAACGGTCATCTAAACCAGTATATGCTTGTGAAGATGATGAATATTGAAGTGAATTTTCAAGTCGAACATGGTCGGGAACACGGTCGATGAGTGAAGGCATAGATCCTGTATTGAAACTTACACCATCGTTATCAAAAAATTCTGCAAGTATTCCTTGAGTGCCTTTTCCGGGTTCTTGTGAGCATACGGCTGAAACAGAAGCTTCGAGTGCTGAAGATCCATCCTTTTTCACATCTGTTTGCGTCGACCATTGGAAAGAATCACCGGATGAAAGAGTCGGCAAAGTAGAATTCCAATGTTTTGCGCCGCTTGAGTACGCCGAATCAAGGGTGTCAAATCCGCCATTTGGAAGCCAATTCGAACCCCAACTTCCATCATTTGAACCCCATGATGCATACCCCATAACGTTGGAAAGATTCGTCAAAAATTCAGAAGTTTCGTCAAAAACGGTTGGTAAACCCATACTACCATTCAGTTCGGCTTGTGCCGTATACAGGTCGTCATTCCAAAACTTGTATCCCGATTCGTTACGATTTGTTGCCAGGTCCAAAGCAAAAATACCCCGCTGGCCTAGACTGTTGTTCGCCTTTTCAATCAAACCAAGTGCAGTTTCGACGGTATAACCCGTCAAACGAGTGACAAGATAGAAACCGTATTCTTCTCGAGAAAAGGCCTTCATTGAACCGTCAGCGAGTGGCCCATACTCGTGCGTGAGCCAATAATCTCCACCGATACTGGAATTGAAAGAACCTCCCAGCAGGGATAATTCTTGGTCAAAACTCGCCTTATCATTACCGCCATTAATGCGAAGAGGGATACCTTTTGTCGAAACTAAATAATTGAGTTCGTCTGTCGAAGTGCGATTGGAAATCATTTCCAAGAATGGTGCGGCAAAAAATTCATTGAATTCATTTCGATTGATTGTTTCTTTTGTTGGCGTATTTGAATGGTTGAAAAAGAAAATATTCTCCTCAGCGATATTTCGAGCATTGACAAAGGCCCATCCAATGGTTTTACTGGCATCAGAATTATTGTTGATGAGCACTCCTACATCAGAATAATCGTAAACGGTAAGAAAATCAAAACCTTGAGGTTGTGCTATTGAAGACCAAGGTGTTTGATTCCAAAAATCAGTCGAATTTTCACCTGTGAATCCAATAAAGGCCTCATCAAGGAGGGTTTTTCCTAAGGAATTTGGTTCAGCGTTCTTCAAACGATTCACTTCGATTAAGGGTGTCGCAAGGTTACCTAAGATGAATAAAAAAGCCAAAAGAAGACTTGAACTTCTTCTGTCCATGTGATTCGGCTAACATCAATAGCGTTTAGAAATGCCGCCATACTGTTGTTTTTTTTCGTCGCCCGGTTTGGAAAGAGAAGAGTCAAAAATCCCGTTTTTTACGCATTTTCATTCCTAAATTGCGAACTTGATAAGTAAGGTGGCCCCTCTTGGTTAACTGATGGCCGAACTCTATATGGCACGAACATGTAAATGGGGTATTCTTCGCGTCGTCGGTGGCGATGTTTGGAATCACTCCGGTGATGCCCTCATTACCCCTGCGAATAATCGGCTTTCAGGCCGAGAAGGATTGGATGCTCTCATACATGCTAAAGCAGGGGCTGAATTAACTCAGGTGACTCGTAATATTTGCTTAGAAATGCGCAAAATCAACGCTCCACCTTGTGCAGTCACTCAGAACGTCATAACTGAACCCTATGACCTTGCACAGAATTACAAACACATTATTCACGTCGTTGGACCTGATTGTAGGCGTCCCAACCAAGATGAAGCACGTCGAGAATTACTTCCTGAAACATATGCTAATCTCTTTGCTACCCTAAAAGACATGAAGGATGTTACAGCGATTGTTTCTCCGCCGCTTTCAATGGGTATTTTTGCATATCCTCATCGAGAGGGTGCTCGATTAACCTTAGAAATTATTCTTGGTAAACTCGACGGGGAAGAAGATCCAGGATTTTCAGAATACACAATTGTGGTCAAGGAAAAGAATTTCATCTCGAATATGAGGACAGTCTACAGGGAAACTGAAGACCAATTGCCTGGTTTTGATTCGACATCTTGAGGCTTTTTCATGGTCGACCTCGCTGCGATGGTATCGAGTACTCTCTCATCTGAGCGACGTTCGTTCCAATCAGTTTTGATGCTCGCAAACAGTGTTCGTAAAGTGAAATTAGTAGCAGAAGTATTGCCTCCAGAACTTTCACTCACCGTTCTCTCAAGTCAAAACCGTGTTGTTGAGGCACTCAATGAAAATGGGATTAAGAGTTCCTTACTCGAAGAAAACCTTACCTCTCAAGGATTGAATGTCCTCAATCACATGCACGACTTGGTCTTACAAGCTATTGGCGAGGGCAATCTTTCGAGTGGAGAGCGAATGTTAGTGATTCTTGCTGAACCGATTGATGGGGTTTTTGTCATCGATACTTCAACACTCAACTCGAACCGATTTGCTTCCTTAGCACATGACTTTCATATCGATTTAGAAGTGCTCACAAAAATGATGCAACTGGCTCGACATATTGGTTCAAGAGGTCGAGAAGGGCATGCTATTGGAGCGCTGTTTGCAATTGGCCCACTTCCCGCGTTGAGAAAACATACCACGGCTCTCGTACTCAATCCGTTTAAGGGACACAGTTCCCAAAAGCGTACTGTTCTGAACGATGAAAATCATGAAACATTGGCAGAATTTGCTTGGCTTGATGGAGCGATTTTGTTTAATCGAGACGGTGTTGCAAGTGATGCTGGACGGTATATCCAAGTTCCAGCAGGCATTGTACCAAAAGCAGGAGAGGGGGGTCGTCATCTCGCTGCCCGAGCCATTTCCCAACTGGTGGAAGGAATCGCTGTTTGCGTTTCCTCCAGTGGTACCATCACGATGTACGCAAACGGAAGAGACCGCTACAAAGTCAAACTGAATTGACTTATTCTGACTCATCGTTACTTGTTCTTGAGTCTAATTTTGATTCTACAGAGGTTAGCGACACCGTTGTGGCAAGAAAATCCATTCGCACCGCATCGAGATTCGAATGATTCAAATTTCGCTCAATGCTCATTTTTGTACGATTTAATGATGCAACTCGTTGATTTTTATCTCTTGGACGAAGAACATCTCCACGTTGACTCATCAACCATTCCTCGAGTAAAGCTTGTCCCCATTCTGGAGCACGAAGGCGAGCAGCAAGATGAATTTCCAAATTTCGGTGTCGGAAACGCACCCGCCCATCTGCAGTTCGGATTGCTTGCACAGAACCTGGGTTCCAACGATCGAGAGGTATCTGGAGATGTTCCTGACAATCGAGAGAGCCGTCTTCATGTATCATAAAATCAGCAATGAGCACACTTCGATGCAAGCGCATAAACACTTGAGCAACTTCATCGTCGACAAACCATTCTGAAATGGCTTGAGGAGATTGCCCCCATTCCTCTTCGCACCAGTCTTCAAGCGCTGCTCGGTAGGAGTCCATGACCACGGGTTCAATCGAACCATCATCAACTTTGTTGAGAAAGTGTCTGTCAAGTTTCAAGGAGAAGGAGTGTTTGCCCTTACCATGGATGGGGCATGGGGGTCGGTAAGTGCTGACTGGACATTGGTCTTCACGTTCATCTTTGCATGGTATATTCTTCTACGTGTTTGGGAAAAAAACGGCACACTTGACCGATGGGATGCCACCCGTGTGTTCGGCGTCATCTTGATGGTCAGAAGTAACAAGGGACTGAAAACTCTCGAACGAGTTGCTCGCCCACGACGATTTTGGAGAATATATGGCGAAGTATCTCTTTGGTTGTGCTTATTGTGCATGTTAATTGTCGCACTTTTTATGATTCTCGCATTCATATCTTCCCTTCTTTCCCCGCCAACTGCAAATCCTCCATCTGCCAGTGAATTAGTCGCCATTCCAGGCGTCAACCCCATGATTCCACTTGGATGGGGTGCTATGGCGTTTGTAATCGCATTGGTGATTCACGAGTTTGGCCACGGATTGCTCGCCCGAGCACACGGCATGCGAATTCGATCTTTTGGCCTGCTTCAATTAGGACCTTTACCGCTCGGCGCATTTGCAGAACCTCAATATCAAGAACTTCACAAAGCACCTCGTAAAGAGCGTATGCGGATGTTTGCTGCTGGACCTGCAACGAATTTATTTGCAGCATTCATTTGTTTGTTACTTCTTGGTGGACTGGCAGGTAACTTCACTTCGGATTCGGAAAATCCACACGTTCGTGGCATCATCAAAGGCGAAGGGGCAGATAATGCTGGAATGGAGCCTTGGGACACCATCCTACGAATTGGTGGTACTGAAATACAGGGAGTTGACGGATTTCAAACAACCATCCAAGGATACAGTGCAAACGATACGATCACGGTTGACCTTCGTCGCGAAAATGGTTCGCATGAGAGCATAGAACTGATACTTTCCGATAAGTATGATTACTATTCAGAACTTGGTTGGAGCGCCTCGAATCTGGAGGCGATAGGTATTGAACAAGGCGATGCGTTTGTCGGTGTTGAAGGCATCAGCGAGAGTACCGCCGGAATTGACCGTCTTGCCGGTCCTTTTTCTCCTCGATTTGAAGGTGGATTGGCCTCTCAAATTATCTACACTCCAATTCACGTTCTCCAAATGGTAATTCTACCCTTTGAGCTGCAAGGCGTATCCATGCATCCAGTCCAGGAGGCAATGCTTGTACCAACTGATAGCATCATCAGCGAGACGATTGGCATAAGTGGGCTTCTGTTCTTGGTCAATTTCCTCTTCTGGCTCATGTGGGTCAACATCCTGCTTGGATTCACGAACCTTATTCCAATAGTGCCCTTTGATGGAGGCCATTTGTTCAAAGATTGGTTAAACGGGAACCTCAATCGATTGAAACAGGTGGGTAAAAAGACCAAGTTATGGAATATGCATCCAATGTGGATCTCTCATATCTCAAACAAAGCGTCGAGTTTATCGTCGCTTGTACTGTTCGTTATGCTCCTGTTTGTGATGTTCATACCTTACATCTAGTTACGAGCGGCGACGAGCAAGTTCAGCAAGAACATCCAGTGGCTTATCGGGTAAAGTTTGAGCAGGACGTATTTCTTCAAGTTGTGTTGATGGCAGAGCATGAGCCATTGTATTGGTTCGAAGAGAGCGCACTTTGAGGTTATGTAAAGCCTGATCCTCAGAACCTGCTGTAGAACAAACCAATGCAATAAAAGCGTTTAATGGCATCCCATCTTCCCAATTGAGATAATATGAGCCATTCCTCGTGGTAGGGAATGCTGGAATTGATTTTTCGAGTTGCCGTAGTCGTCCAGATAGATTTGTCGTTTCTACTCTGAAGATTCTCCATGAATCGCCTCGAACGCCTTTTCGACGGTGAGCATACAGCGGCATGAGTTTGCATCTCTCACCTTCGTTAACCATCGCTTCATACTGGAGTTTTGTTCGACCGGAAAGATAGAGTTTGGTAGCACGGGTAGATTTGACTTCTATCGGGAAACACAAATCACCACGTAAAGCCAGTAAGTCACCGGTTCCTTCCATCCCAGATCCGGCAGCTCGAACCACTAAAAAGGGCCGTTGTAACACTTGAAGCATCTTCTGTTTTTCAACAGAGGTGCACGAACGAATTACCGATTCGACTCCTTTGGGAACCCCAGCAAGAACTTGCCGCAATTCCCGCTCATACTGGCTCGACACAATCCTTCATCCATGTCAATCGTTCTTGATGACTTCGGTTCTAGACCGGATGGATTTACCGATTTAAACGGGGGGAATCAATACCCAGAAAGCGGAAGTTTAGTTAATCTCGGAAAACAAAGAATCTCTGTGCCAAGGCTTGCAATACGCACCATCGATTTCAAATTGGCCTTCCGGCTGATGACGGAACTCAAAAAGCGAGGACTTCGATTTATTCTTCTCGAACATGATGCGGTTTTGCCTGAATCGGATATGATCTGGTTTGGGGGCGAATTGGAAGTCGTGAAATATCGTAATGAAGGCCAACCAATAATGTCTGCGCCACATTCTGTGAAGGAGGCAGTGGACAATGCCGTTCGGCTGATGAGGGGTATTGGCCACGTCCATCAATTGAGTTTTGGAATTGACCCTGGACCTCGACCTGGACTGGGGTGGCTTGCAGATGGTGTTGTTCTAGGAATTGCTCAATTCGAACACATCGAAAATTTAGCGGCACAGATCATTGGCATATCTTCAACACTGGATTTTGAAAGGATGGTTATCCGAATTGGCGATGGGGCCCCGTTAAGTCGAGACCGCATCATCAATGATTGTCTCACTCATCAACTGGAAGTCGAAGTCGTCAATGAAGCAAAAACATCACGTGGGCTTCTGCGACATAATCACGTCATTTCTGCAATTCGTATCGCGATGATTGCAGGAGAACGGGTATGGGAATTCCGAGAACTTCGACCAACAGAAGGTGAAGTAAGAGAAATCCAACGCCAAAGTCGCAAGAAAAGCAACGGCCGAAAAACGATTTCTTCACAGATGGCATACGCGGTAGCCTGCGGTGACCTCTCTTTAGAAGAAGCAATTGAACGGTAATTATTCTTCTTCTGGCAATTTCTTTTTATGCTCAGTCAGCGACTGTTCAAATTCAGGTGCACCGGTCATTAGTCGACGGGCGAGTGGCTCCAAAAGCATCGGAATGATAAGCACGCCTGCAATAAGAGAAAACAAGATGAAAAAGGATGAAACTGGTACATATGTTGTCCCCGGTGTACCTTCTCCACTTACCATCAACTTCACAGTACCTAGCCATGGAATCTCTCCACCACCGACACCAATGAGCCAAGATGAACGTATAGGCCCTACCGTTCCTGAAGCACTGTGGACACCTGAAGAACCATTTACGGCTTGCGAGCCTTGGTCTACTGAACAATTATTGTTATCACCAAGAGTAAGAATTCCGGCGTGTTGAGGTTCCCATTCCCAGACAACAAGGTAAGACTCAACATTGGCATGCACCATTCGGTCGCAATCATAGAAACCTGCTTGAACTCCATCAAAATGAACCGTGACTTTTTCGACGTCACGAACATCTGTGCCAGGCACATCCCACGTCAACACACAAACACCCACGGTGCCGTTCTCATCCAGTGATTCAGAATCATAGGTCCCTCCTTCTGGGCAATGTTCTGAATTTGAAGCATCGATGGTCGCATTGCGATTAGGTGAGGTGATGTCATGAGGGACCACTTCCATAATCGCTCGGTGGATAATTGGTGTACCCGCTTCACCGTTCTTTTTGTAGATGATGACATCACCCCCAAGACCGTGCTGTGCATAGCCAAAATGAGGGTTTCCAGGTTCAGTAGCTTCTGCAAAGGTAACAATGGTATCAAAGTCTTGGTCGTGAACTAATACCAAATCTCCAGCATCAATACTGCCGACTTCTCCATTGGTGTCATGAATCATTGAGGAGGATTCGACGACAACCAAAGGTGGCATTGAACCTGTATGCGCATACAATGCTAAAACGAGTAACCCAATCATTCCGGCGGCAAGAAGAAGTTCCCGTAGCAGAGTCTTCAGCGGGTCACTCTCACTCACGCCTTGTCCCCTCAAGTTCACCGTCGAAGTCCTTTGCTTTCAAGGAATGCCGTCCATGAAACAGAATGACCAGCGCCGAGTGCGTCTGCTGCATCATTTCCTTCTTCTTTACGGCGACGAAGTTCGGAAGTGGAATCTATGGTTTTCAATTCTTCCAACGTGTTCACATGGCCTCGCAGTGAAAGAAATTCTGGTAACACAATTAACAAGGCTATAACTGAAAAAACAGCAACTCCGATTGCGTGGCCAGTAAAATCGCCCCATGAAACGTGATCTTGTAAAAATAAAAGTTGATACATCGAAGCGAGGAAAAGAATCCCGATTGAGCCTGAAAGGGTTGCTGTTATGCCTAATTGTCGTCCGTGTTGTTGTTGCCACCAGTTCGAAATGAGTCCCATTGCTTGCCCGCCTCGATATGAGCAGAGGTGCGAGGCTTCTTTTTTCTATCGCTTCAAGAAGTGACTGTACGGGGCGAAGTTCAAATGCTTTGCAGAGCGTGGGCCAAAGGCCCACTGAGGGAAACCGGTGATTAGAATGCAAAAAGCTCTTTTTTTAACTCTCCTTTTCATGGTGTCATTATTCGCTCCAATGGCATCCAGTGCAACCGTTGAAACGCAGTTTGCCGACGGTACATCCTCCTACAGCCACACATTTTCCGGCACCGGAAACGGTACCGCCGGCCACCTCACCATTCCCTATGGAGCAGAAGTCACTGCTGCAGAGTTTAATCTGAGAGGTGAAGCGAGTTCTACAACGTATTCAAACTTCACAACCAATGCCCACTTTGGTGGTGCTGGAGACAATACATGGTCGGGAAGTCCGCCATCACCGTTCACATCTGGAAGTCGTTCGAATGTTGATGTTGCATCTCAATCGATGTCTCTGAAAGGTAACCCATCTGTTCAGTCTATCGATTTCTCTCGCACTGCTCATGTTCAATCAACCGTAAACGCTCATCAAAACACAACTGGGCAATTTGCATCATTGTCTGACCAAGGTTACACAGGGTTGACAAAGAAATTCTCGCAATTTAGCGTCAGCACAAGCGCTTCATGGGGTTACATTGGCGTTGTTGTTTTGGTCGATCATGAATACCACATCATGAAATATTCATCTTCCAGTTTGTATAACACACCAACCATTCTTCGAATCAACGCATCGACGGGCGCCTACATTGGCACTGCTACGCTGAATACCAACGGTTGCAGTTCTTCTTCATACTACAACATGGTAGATGCCACTGTTGACGGAACGACGGTTTACACCGCTCATTACACGAGTTACTACCTCACAAAATGGTCTGTTGTCACTACTGGAACAGCGAAGTCATGGCGCTGCGACGGTTCATGGAACGCATTCAGCAACAGTTACGTCACTGGCGTTGATATTGACGATGCAACTGGCAAACTCTATGTTGCCACATACTCATATTCAGCCAACGCGCATTACCTCAACGAAGTCAG
>DAMU01000084.1:0-14073 GCA_002499705.1 Euryarchaeota archaeon UBA91 | reverse complement strand
GTGAACATGCCGACCATCATTTACAATGAATACGACCAACAATACGTAAGCGGTGTTGGGTATAATTACGATTCATATCATCATTTCTTCTCTATGCGCGGCAACTTCATCGAACACATGGGCGAAGTTACTGTTCCTGAAGGCGGACATTATGGTATGGTCGAGTCTGAAACTGGGCAATACAGTTTCTCTTGCCACTACTACAGCACTGCGTATTGCAGCACTTCGACTCGCCACAAGATCAACAATTTCGGGGATGGTGCGCTTTATGACCAAAGAACACATTCTTCCACTACTGGCATGATTATGGGCAGCTCCTTTAGCACCTCTAAAGCAATTGATACCGTGAAAATTAGCAGTATTCTCGGCTATGTCCCAACTGGAACAAGCATCAGTGTGGACATCTCAAACGATGGGGGCACGACCTGGAGACAAGTTTCCGCAGGTCAAACAATCACCTTCTCTCAAACGAGTACATCGTTCGTTTGGAGGGCACACCTCAATGGGACAGTAACCAAAGCTCCAATCCTCGATGGAGTGGGTATAGAATACATCACTTCATACGTCACTTCATCCTACATGTATGCCTACCAATACGTCGGTTCTGGTACGAAGAGCGTCGTTGCTGCAACCATTACGTGGGATGAAAATCTACCGGCCAGTACTTCCATTCGTGTTTATTTCGGTTTCACCACATCGAGTACGTGTACATCTGGAAGTGCTGGTGTGATGACCTATACGCAATCGAATCAAACCAAATCAGTAACCGGCACTGGATATTACATGTGTATGCGAGTTCAATTAGCAACCTCTAATACCGGTGTTACCCCTTCAATTTCAAACATTTCAATCGCTCAACACTCGAATGCTCCAATAGAACCCGGAATTGACATCAGCGGCAAATCTGGCTGGTCTCGACCATCTCAAGATGGAGCACTACTTGGCCCATTGACGGTTACAGGAACTTCAAGTGGAGCGAACAACATTCTCAAACGCTTCAATGATTTAATCCCTGATACTGGCTCCGGATTCAGTAACATTACGGTTGAATTAGTCGCTGAATCATCTGGTATTTTGATTCTTGAATCGTTCGCCATTACCTATACAATGAATACAGTCAATCTTGACATTGATATCCCTGAGGGCGAAATTCTCCATGAACGATTAGAGCCCTATGAAGTGGTTACAAGGCACATCATCGGAGAAGATGCAACCAGCATGACTGAAGCAAGCCTCACGCTGGTCACCAATTCAATTGCTAAAAATCCAACAATGTATTGGGGCAATGGAGACATATTCCCAAGCCCAAATGACCCTGAAGATTACATCGAATTGGATGCGAGCTCTTGGTCATCCACTTCAAACGGAATCTTGGAGATTCACTGGATCTTCCACGTCACATCCGAGTTCCCAGACCAAAGCAATGTGCGATTTAGGACAGGATGCTTAGACAATACGGGCTCTGCTGGATATTCTCCTTTGGATTTGACAAGTACGACTGGACTGGAAGTTAACCGCACCTTTGGACTGGGTTGGCTAAAGGTTCGAGATAACGATGGCGCCCTAGTTATGGACGATGTGCCTGACAACTCGTGGGTTGCTGCTGGAGAAACACTCTATTTCCAAGGAGCAATGTGGTTCCAAAACACTGAAGACGCCCCGAGAGACAGTGCCTTTGACGTTCGCGTCTCACGCAACGGCTGGGTCGAGAGTACTGCACGTGATACGACCAACAACAACGGCAGTTTCTTCATCTCAGTCGACCTTCCTGATATCGATGTAGAGTCGGGACTCACCTATGAAGTTCAAACCTATAACGAGAAGGAACCAACGCACGTAATGCAGCCAAATTCAGATTGGCAACGTACGTATCTGGTCGATGCGACTGCTCCACTTCGAACTGCAGTTCTCCCTATCGACGAGAGTTATGAAGCTGCGAGTACTGTTCAAGAAGTCAAGATTCTCATCAACGATGATGTTGGCCACCCAATGGCGCTTGATTTGATGTATTGGGTTGAATCAGACCATGACCTCAACCGCAATGGAGAACCGGACCCTCAAGAATACGTATCCAAGGCCGTTTACAATTCAACCGTAGCTAAGAACAAGTGGTTCATCACGACAATTGACCATTCAAGAAACCCGAACATGGGCCGAGTATCGTATTATTGGTCAGGAGGAGACCAAGCAGGAAATCCGTTGCACTACACCCAAATGGACAGTGATGATGTCTTGCATGAATTCCAGTCTGGCCCAGGTTTCCTTTACGATGATGCAACATTCCGCACCCGCAAGGATTCAACAGCAGTATTCACAGGTTTGGATTGGGTGGGACACGAAGATAATGCGCCTGTATTCGCTGGAATGAAGCAGACCATTACACTCGGTTTCATCGATGCAAACACCGCCATTGATTTTGAACACATTTCATTGGTGTTTGACTTTGAAGGACCAAACCCATTGAGAGACGCTCAAAGAATTTCTTACTCCGGAATCAACAACACGTTCTGGTCTGAAAGTAACTTCATTACTTTGTTGACCAGTAGTTCAATGCATGAAACGACCAATGAATCTGGTTTACCTTGGATTATTGTAACCTTTGAATTCGTTATAGGGTGGGATTGGCCAGATGAAGAAATGGGTGATGTGGCATTGGTCTACAAAGAAAGAGGCTCTGATGGCGATGCTCAAATATTGTTACTTGAACACACATTCCGCGTTGAAAATGACCTGATGCTCTCTCCAACAGAATACCTCGTTGAGGACATATCTGAACCTCGTACTGGAATCGTTGCCGATGGAAGTCGAGTGCGCAAGGATGACCGTCTGGCATTTACGGGTCGAGTTGTCTATGAAGGCAGTTCTGTTGCGGCTCCAAGAGACGTTGGTATTCTCATTGAGGTATTTGATGGAGAAAAGATGTGGAGTGATGGCTCAATCAGTTCACTTGGTGAGTTCTCAGTTGAAGTGCCACTGTCTTCTGCCTTGACCCTTCAATCGTCGCCATCTCGAACATGCCTTATCTCCATCACCAATATCCCGGGACGAGGAGAAGACATGACTGGAACATTGGTTTCAACGACATTGCAAGTCATTGTTGATGACGCTGCACCACGTGTGGTGCGTCGTATTTCGCCACTCAATGTCATCGACATTTCATTGAATAATGACCTCACAAATATTCCAGTTGAATTCCATGGAACTGAAGATGCTGACCTCACCGGTTCAAGCCAAATGGTCCACTGGGTCATGCGCGATGCTACACGCACGGTGACCATCGGCGCTGGATCTTCGCTCTTAGGAATGCAGCAAGAAGGTCAAAACGTCATTTGGACAGGGGCAGTTGATTTGACCGATGGTGGGAGAATTGTTCTTCAAGAAGGTGATTTCGTCGGGTTCTACTTAACCGGTTATGATGCTGCAGGAAATCAATTCCCGGTTGTCTCAAATTCAGAGGCAAGCCCGATTCCTGAACTTGCTGTCGATGATACAGACTTTGAACGACAATGGATTCGCCTCGGAGCGGTTGGACCTGAACTACGCGTGAAGTCAATCTCTCTCTCCGATGACCACATAGCACCAGGATCAAACATTGAAATCAATGCTGATGTCATTAACATTGGAGGTTCAACAGCTCAACTGTTCAAGGTGGCCTTCTATTCTGGTGATGATGAAACTCCGTTTGACACGGTAGGTGTGGCAGGAATTGACGGAAATGAAGTCATCCAAGTCAGCACCACATGGTCAGCAGAAGACGTGAATCGTATTCGCGTCGTTGTCGATTATGACAATCTCATCGTCGAAGTTAATGATGATGATAACAGCGCAGAACATTCGATTGATATCGCTTATGCTCAATACTTTGGTTGGGTTGACCAAGCACGTGAAAGCCCACTTGCTTTGATTTTCATCATTACCTCTGTTCTCGTTCTTATCGGCGTTGCAGCGGTCGCATCCCGTACAACCATCGACCATGGTGACGGTGTTTTCTCGGATGAAGAAGACTGGGAAGATGAAGAAGAAGACGATGACGAGTATGAAGAAGAATACGACGAAGACTGATTTTTCTAACTCAGTTTGATTTACGCTTCTCTGCAAATACTCAAAAGAGGTCGACAAGACCCTCTCTCCGAAGGGGTGGGGAGAGTATGTCAAATGCATTTTCCAACCTCGAGCCAAAGTTGGCCGCAGCACTCCATTCGAAGGGTTGGAATCCAACACCGGTTCAAGTATCTACACTACCGGAATTATGTGACGGTGGCGATAGAATAATTGTCGCCCCAACGGGTTCAGGAAAAACACTCTCTGCCGTACTTCCTATGCTGCATCGGTGCTTAGTTGAACAATGGAAACCGTTGTCAATTCTTTACATCACACCTTTGAGAGCACTCAACAGAGATGTTGATCGGCGGCTCACCGAAATTACTGAAGCAGTTGGGCTAAAAGTTGGATTACGCCATGGAGACACGAAGCAAAGTGAAAGAACACGACAGGCAAGAAACCCTCCAGACTTGCTGGTAACCACTCCAGAAACCTTCCAACTGATGTTTACTGGCAAAAATCTGCGAGAGTTGTTGAAGAGCGTTCAAGCGGTGATTATTGATGAAGTTCACGACTTAGCTGCAAGTGAACGCGGTTGGCAATTATCGGTTGGGTTAGAACGGCTTGAAGCCCTCTCTGGGCACCCTGTTCAGCGAATTGGACTTTCTGCTACCGTTGGCAATCCTGAAGAAGTCGCAAAGTGGCTCTCACCCAAAAAGGGCAAAGCATTGCTCACAACCGGCGACAGAGACACTGAATTAACAGTGGAATGCGCTCAGAGTTTGCCTGAAGATGAAATTGGGGCTCTAGAAATGAGTATTCAACCTCGCGCCCATGCGAGTTTTCGCAGATTAATCGAGGTGTTGAAAAGCGAACCTCCATGCCTGGTTTTTGTCAACAGCAGAAGCGATGCGGAAACCATCGCAAACAGGTTACAAAACATGGCCCCTGATGTAAAAATTGGAGTGCATCACGGTTCGCTTGCTGCAGAGACGCGTCAGGATATGGAAGATCAACTGCGAAGTGGAGAGTTAGCCGGCCTTGTCTGTACTTCAAGCCTTGAATTGGGAATAGATGTTGGCAAAATACGACGCATTATCCAAGTAAAAAGTCCGCGTTCTGTTGACCGAATGCTCCAGCGAGTTGGGCGTGCAGACCACCGTTTAGGCGGAATCGGCAGGGGGCACCTTCTCTCATGGGATGCTGATGACATTGCCGAAAGTGCAGTTGTCGGTCGTCGTGCAATGCTTGGCCAAATAGAATCGATTGAATGGCGTCAACGTCCGTTATCGGTTGCAGCGAATCAGTTGGTTATGATGGCGCATTCTTTCAACGCAGTTGCTATTGATGAAGCGACAGAAATTCTGTCCAGAGTTGCTCAGTTCGAAGGGTGGTCAAGGCATGATTCTGAAGCGATTTTACGCGTATTGGCTGACAGTTGGATTCTACGATTCACTCCAGACCCAAATGAAGTGCCGTGGTATAGATGGCCCAAAGCAGTCTATGCAGTTGCGCAACAAGAGGCGATGAAGAAAGGCGAACCACTGCCGGATGAGCGCCCATTATTTTCGATTCCAGATGAAGAAGTACCTGAAGTACTCAAGCAACGGACTGTACCTGTCCCCCTCCCTTTCAAATTCGGTTGGTTTTCAACTGCAGGAAGAACCCGACAATGGGTGACAAATCATCTTTCAATGATTCCCGACAAGCAATCTTACCGAGTGCGAGATGCCGTGACTCGGCGTAGTTTAGGAAGCGTTGACGAGGCATTTGTTTTGTCACTTAACGACAGTGGCGAAGATGATGATGGCAGCAGAAGACAATTTGTGATGGCGGGAAGAACGTGGTTGATTATCGATGCAGACCCTGAACAATCAGAGATTTTAGTCGCACCCGTCTCTGATAAAGCGCAAGCACCTCGTTGGATGGGAGAATTACCACCAGTTCCCAAAGCAATCGGACGAGATATTGGAAGACTTCGACAACTCATTGCTGATGACCTCCATCTGTTTGAACACCACCAAAATACGGTTAACGATGCTCAAATTCTCGATAATGAAGGAATATTTGCCGAGCGAAATTCAATTTTGTCAGAACACCCCTTTGATGATGAAGCGCTTGGACTCATGGCTGAATCGATTACTGCGCATGTCGAAGCGACCGGTCATGTCCCAACCGACCGTTTGATGACGCTTGAGGCTCGCGAAGATGCGATCGTCATCAATTCATGCCACGGTTCTCGAATCAATGAGGGATTGGGACATTTCCTCATGGCAATGGCGTCGACGAAGTCTGGAAAATGGGGTCGATTAGTCGTCGAGCCTACACGAATTGCTTTACAAACAGGTGCGGTAAATCCTGAGGACCTGGTTAACTGGATGATGGAAACGCCACCAGATGCGATTGAAGGATTGCTCAGCGTCACCTTACCAAACTCACGTCAGGTTCGATGGCGCTTTGCTCAGGTTGCCAAAACTTTTGGGATTTTACGCCACGGGGTCGACCCCAGAAAAATCAACCTTCAAGCCCTTTTGCGAAAGTATCGCGGTTCGGTAGTCATGGAAGAAGTCCTGTCCAAACTTTTCCATGAGCGAATGGATGTTTACGGTGTCAGAGATGTATTGCGAGCCATACAAAAAGGAAATATTGAAGTGAAAATCACTGCTTCTGGTCCAATTGGGTTGTCGAATCACTCAAGTAGAGATATGCTGCTGCCAAATTGGGATAATGCCCAAGTTCGAAACCAATTGAGAAGTCGCTTAACCAATGAGAGAGCTGTTCTCTGCTGTTTAAAATGTGGAACAACTCGTCGGTTTAGAGTTGCCAGATACCCTGAAATCAGCGATATCAAAACCTGCTTGAAGTGCAAGGGTTCGATGCTGGCTTGTGCTCCGGAACGTATGCAATCAATGTTGGAAGAATGGGTTGGTTCAGAAGATGAGAAAGACCAAGCAAGAATGATGAAGAACGCTTCGATTGTACAATCAAGAGGATATGAGGCTGTTCTCTGTTTAATGGGCAGAGGAATAGGCGAAGCGACTGCTCAAAGGGTATTGAGAAAAGTTCAACGAAATAACATTGAAGGCTTACTTGAAACAATTCATAATGCTGAAATTGAATATGCGAGAACTCGACGTTTTTGGAATTAATTATTCCCAAGTATCAAGCTCATTTACTGCCTTAGCAGCGGCTACAACATCGCCGTCTTCCCACCAATCAACTGCAATGAAGGTCGGACGCTTACCGTGTTGCTGCCAACATTCTTTACTTCGTTGAATTAAAAAGTCAACATCGTTGGCTTCATCACCACGTGTTGGATCTGATAATCCCAAAGGACCTCGAAGCCAATTATTCATGTGGTATACTTCCTGTTCAACATCACCTCTCAATACATCGCAATTCATGTCCTCGGTATTTTCTTCGGCGAAATTGGTAGTCCAACTGTGTGTAAGGAAATCATGAACCCAAGGATGAGCTGCATCGCCACCCTGTTCCCAAAAGACGACCAGGGTCGTGTTTTGTTCAATTAATTCCAGTAGTGTAGGCCAGGGAGTATTCAGTTCATGATAGTAGACTTTTTCATACAGTCCGGAGAGTTCAAACACAGCCTTGAGGTGGTCTGGTTGAACATAATTCTCAACCAAAAGAGTGACGATGTCTCGCGGACTTTGATCTATTTTTTCACGAAGATTAGTGAACCAATTCACCGAATCGACCGTACCGTATAAGCATGGACTGAATCCTCTACTGTCATCGCCATGACACAAGCGAACCGTTTCGATTTGCTCATCTCCCAGCGTCTCATAATGGGTATCGACCATGAAAGCACGCATGCCGGCATTCCATTGTGCATCAAGGCCCGTTTGGTGATTACTGGCCGGATAATAGATGCCATCTTGATGTGTTGAAAAGGAGTTGTGAGTTTCGGGGAATGTCACGTTATCATAGGTTCGTAAACAGAGAATGATTAATCCATTACAGGGCTCAGTAGGCGTTTCAGGCTCTTGCGACTGGCTCGATGAAACAGTGTCTACTGACGGAGCAGCACAACCCGAACATAACAAAAGCAGGGTCAGAAGAACTGCTGTACTGACCCCTCGCATAGATTTGCCAGTCATCGGGAGAGCATCAAAGCGTCGGTAATCCCAAATCAAACAGTGCGAACCAAAACACCCGCTTCAAGAAGCATTCCATTCGAAACAGTGAAATCTTCGACCCAGCGCTCTGGGATGCCATCGGTTTCAGGATAAACAATCTCTTTGATTCCGGCTTGAATTAACGAACGAGCGCAGCGTGAACAAGGAGGCCATGTAACAAAAGCAGTCGCGCCTTTGAGCGATATACCGATTCGTGCAGCATGCATAATTGCATTTTCTTCAGCATGGCAAATCAACGGATATTTTTGAGAACGGTCAGTGAGTCGCTCTTCGTCATCATCGATTCCTCGAGGAAAACCGTTGAATCCTGTTGAGCGTATCTCGCGGTCTTCACCAACAACCACACAGCCAACCTTTGTGGAAGGGTCTTTGCTCCATCCGGAAATATGCTTTGCGAGTTCTAAAAAACGGATATCCCATTTCTCACTCATGGCCCTCAACACCCCTCTCACACGCTAACTCTCTATCAGTGCTTCGCAAACAAAGAAAGGTTTTCATCACTGGCCCATTGAAATGAATTCAATATATTCCCTTGCAAATACAACGAACCTAAACTAACCACAAGTCCAACATTATCCGCTGAATCTGATGCCAATTTTTCGATAGCGTGTGATGCTGAAGGAGACGTCAAAGGGTTCTCAAGCAACCATTTTTCCTCGAGTAATACTTCGGTTTCAACTCCTGGATAGCGCCCCCCGTGAGGCAGGGTTAACAGAATCTGCTGTGGTGGAATACGCCGACACATGTCATGCAATGGTGAGAGCATTTCAGATAAATCGTGCTGAGGTGATGTGCCAAAAAGCAAACTCCAGACTGGACCGTTCGCACTGTGGGGGGCATGCTGAGTGATGAACTGTTCTAATTCGGGAAGTATTCGGCGTAATCCGGATGGATTGTGGGCCGCATCAAGCAAGTATGGGTGAGAAGAAGTTTCTCGCTTTGACAAGAAATGCATGCGAGCTGGCCATCGTAAAACCTGCTTAGCCTGCTCAATGTAATTGGTAGAATATCCGATTTTTTCAAAAACTGCAGACGCTAATTCTGCAGCCTCATCAACAACCCCAACTCCGGTGGAGATGCTGACAAAAGAAGCGTCGGCAGGCCCAATCATTTCACCTATCAACGGATTTCCAGCATTTTTAGCCTCCTCGAGCATTGCGTGACGAACATCCTCATCTTCTGGATCACGGATAACAATCGGGCAATTTGGCCGAGCAATTGCGGCTTTTTCTCGGGCGATTGAGGGCAAATCATGACCCAAAATATCTCGGTGTTCGAGACTCACTGAAGTGACCAAAGAGATGGTGGCAGGCCCGCTTCGGGTTGCATCAAGGCGACCACCCAATCCGGTTTCAAGGATGAGAACCTCGCATCCTTGCGAGGCGACCATTGCAACCAAGTAGGTGATTTCAAAAAAGGTGAGTTCGATATGTGGAATGTTCGAATCACCCGTGGCTGCATGATGAATGCGAATCAGTGCCTCGTCAAATTCTCTCGAAGAGATTGGTGTACCGTTTCTGCGAACTCGCTCTTCAATTCGTGCGACATGTGGGGATGTGAAAAGAACATTTTTTCGACCGTTTATGGATAAGCTCGCAGCCATAATCGCACATACAGTTCCTTTTCCATTGCTTCCCGCAACATGAATAATTTGTTCTGGCAGGGTCAAATCAAGGCGTTGAAGAACTGTCAGTGTCCCTTGTAATCCAAGAGACATACCGCGCTTTTTGGACGATTCAATCCACGACCGCACTTCAACCACATATTGGCGAAGTGATGGAAGGATTTGGCCTTTTGTTCTCTACTGATTGGCTGATGCTGTATCGCCCCCGTAGGGGGCGTAAGAGGCGCGACGCTCATATGAGTGTCCGAACTCGCAATGGATATGACCGAACAATCGGAACCCTCGTCACCGGACAGAAAGGTTTCGGAGGAATTCGCAGCAGTTCAAGAAGAACTCAAGGCTGAAGACAATATCCTTGCAATGTTGAAAGAACAGTTTGCCTCAATGATGGGCATGGTGTTCATGTTCGTGTTGACCATTGGAATAGCCCTGTTTATTCGACCATGGTATGATGTTGCAAATTTACAAGCCTTTGGCGAGGCTGGTGCAAGTCAAGTTCGCTATATTGCTCTGGAATTAGTCATGATTTTCATTTTTACTGCTGCGATATTGACGCTTGCGAAATACAAGAAAGATTGGATCATTAAATACGGAATCATGGGTGTATTAGCCATTGCTCTGATGTATACAACCGTACCACTGGCCCACGTTTTGGTTCTCGATTTGGAATCAGAACCCTTTGCCTACCAAAGCACGGACGAACTTGAAGAGTCCTATTTGACGCATCATGGAATGGATACTCACCTCACCAATTCGCTGATTGGCAGCCCTACAATGTGGAATGATTCCATCAGCGTCTACCATGGAGAAGGTTTTGTCAACGGCGCACCAACCTGGACAATTACCCATGAACGCCTGCCTTATACCGATACTGCAGATTTGAGAGTTGTGGTTTCCGATGAATATTATTCATTCACGAATCAAGGACACATCTGGTATGTCGATGCTGAGACGGGAGAAATTCAAGACTCCTATGATTGCCACCGTTACGTCGAAGACCAACTTGACAATTCTACAAATCTAGAATTTTTAGGCAATCTAGGCAGCGCATGTTCACTCGCTTTCTATGCAGATGAAGCCATGTATGTCATCAATGAAGACAATCGTTTGCATCGATTTAATGTCTTTGAAGACAGCCCTGGAGTGCTTGCCTATCAAGCTGGATGGGAGTTACCAATGAATTTGGACGCTCAATATGGCGTAGAGTATGCAGAGTTAATTGATGATGATAAAATACTCATCGTCACCTCAAATATGGCAGTGGTTGTCGAATTAGAAAAGAATGCGCCGGCATTTGACTCAAATGCTCCTGAAGACTTGAGAAGTCAAGCGAGTATTTTGTTTGAAATTAATTCTACCACGAATTTCACCAGTGCCGACTACGGGCACTCACCTTGGTCTGAAAATTTAATCAACGAATCTGAAGAAAATGAAGGCTTTTTACTCCTCGGTGAAGAAAACGGTGATGTTGCTGGATTTGAAAGAACAAATGATGGTTCAGAAGACGACATGTTCGTGGCTCAAACGAAAATGAATCTTGAAGGATATGCAGATTCAATTCAATCTGTTCGCATCACTGACCTTGATGAAAGTGGATACAGTGATTTACTTGTGGCGACCGATGAAAGTGCAAATTGGCACTATTCGCAGTCACTGAAAAACTTGATTTCATTCCCTATCTCTGAAAACCTCGAAACCGTTTGGTTCGGTCAATATGAGAACTCTTCGATGTTCCATGCCGTCTATGAGAACGATACTGTGACAATCGAAGCCGGTATAGTGACTAATGAGATGTTGATCATTGAAGGCTTACAGCTTGAAGATGGTCCACTGATTGTTGGACTTCTCGTCGGTGCTCTATTGATGGTGTTGTTGTATGTTCACAGTGAATGGTATGTGGTCAATACGGTTGGCGTTCTTGTCGGCTCTGGCGTAATCGTCATGCTTGGTGTCACCTTTGTTCCAACGTTGATTATCGTGTTTATGATTGCTGCAGCTGTGTATGATGCATGGGCTGTCTATCGCTCGAAGCATATGCTTGATTTGGCTGATACAATGATTGGACTGCGATTACCGATTCTATTGGTCGCTCCACAAGAAAAAGGCTACTCATTCATTGATGAAACCGTTTCTATGAAAGAAATGAATACTGAGGCGCCTGCAAAACCTCGTCCAGCATCTGCTCCGAAAAAGAAATCAAAAGACGCCATGTTCATGGGTCTTGGCGATGTGATTTTCCCAGGAATGCTGGTCCTCTCTGCGGCTCAATACATTGAAGGAAACGACGGTTTCCTTGTCGCAATGACGACGCTTCTTGGTGGATTAGTTGGCTATTTTGCTCTGATGACCTATGTTGCACGTGGTCGGGCTCAAGCAGGATTGCCTTTGTTGAATGGAGGCGCTATTCTCGGCTATGTCATCGGAGGGCTGCTCATCGTAGGAACAGCAATTTTTGACTTTGGAATAACGTTGTGAGGTGAAGAGAATGCTCGATATGAACATGTTTCGAAACGAACCCGATGTCATACGTAAGGACCACGATAAGCGAGGAATACCTCACGATAATATTGAACAAGTTATCGCACTTGACCAAGAGTGGATTAATCTCCAACACGGAACAAATCAACTTCGCGCCATGAAGAATACTGCTGCTCGGGGAATTGGAGCTGCAAAAAAGTCAGGCGACGAACAAGCAGCGCAGCGTATTCTCGCTGAGGTCGCTGATTTAGGCGCTCAGATCAGTGAAATGGAGAAGAAAACCGACCTTGCCATGGCTGAGCGTGACCGACTACGAATGAGTATACCGAACATACTCCATCCCGATGTACCCGTCGGAGCAGATGAATCCGGGAACACGCAACACAGTGTCCATGGAGAAAAGCCGACTTTTGATTTTGAACCACGTACTCACAATGAACTCATCGAGATGAATAAATGGGTCGACCTCAAACGCGCTGCCAAGATTGTTGGTAGTCGATTCTTTTTCCTCAAAGGCGACTTAGCGCGACTGGACTTTGCTCTGCAGCAGTTCGCTGTCAATTTTATCCGTGAACGCGGCTACACATTTGTCCAGCCACCAGTGATGATGAACAGAGAAGCCTACGAGGGCGTAACTGACCTCTCTGACTTTGAGACGGTCATGTATGGAGTTGAACCAGATAACTACTACATGATAGCAACCTCAGAACATCCTCTCACTGCCATGTTCATGGGAGAAACGATTCCTGAAAGTGATTTACCGTTACGTATTGTTGGCGTCTCACCTTGTTTCCGAAGAGAGGTCGGCTCACATGGTCAATCTGATTTAGGAATTTGGAGAGTTCACCAATTTACCAAGATTGAGCAAATCATTATCGCAACTCCAGAACAATCTTGGGAACTTCAAGAAGAACTGTTGCAAAACTGCCTTGACTTGTGGGATGCACTTGGCATGCATTACGAAGTTGTGAATATCTGTACCGGCGACATGGGAACTGTTGCTGCTCGAAAATACGACCTTGAGGCTTGGATTCCGGGTGCTAACCAATACAAGGAAATCGTTTCATGTTCAAATTGTACCGACTATCAAGCCAACCGATTACAAATTCGATACGGTCAGCCAGGTCATGCTGGCCAACCTATAGCACACACGCTTAACTCGACTGCTGTTGCCACTTCTCGAGCTTTAGTTGCGATAATGGAACAAAACCAGATGGAAGACGGACGAGTAAAGATCCCCAGCGCCTTACAACCACTGATGGGTGGACAAGAAGTCCTCGAACCATGTTCGTGGGGTTGATTCGGTAAGGTTTGATATAGCCTAGCCGTTATTTGTCAGCATGGAAGATGAAAGTACGCTGTATTTTGGCTACGGTTCAAATCTTGATTGGGATGACTGGCAAGCTTGGTGTGAGGATAAAAAACTCAGATCAGATGGATTAGTGGAAATAAGTCCGTGTTGGTTACCAAACTATTCGATGAAATTCCACTATTTTTCCAACTCGAGAGAAGGAGGGGCTGCCGATGTTATTGAAACCGGCCGAGGCCATGCAGTTCCAGGAGTTCTTTTCAGTATGAATGCGGATGCTCTAAGGGCGATGGACCAAAAAGAAGGCGTCAAGGCAGGAGCATATGCTCGACGGAAGGTTGAGGTGATTCTTCCGAACGGAACCTTTGTCGAAGCGCTAACCTATTGCGTCACAGAAAACAGACGAGAAGAGCGATTTATTCAGCCGACATCATTGTATTGTAACCTGATTGAAAACGGATTAA
>DAMU01000012.1 GCA_002499705.1 Euryarchaeota archaeon UBA91 | reverse complement strand
GGAGAGGTTGCTGGCGTTGCTTGCGATACAACCGATACACTCTACGTCGCTTTCTATGAAGATGAAGCGGATGTCAAGAAATACAGTTATTCAACCGGCTCCTGGGTCACTCCAATCACTTCCGCCACCAACGGTTTACCAAGCGACCGAGTTTGGTGGGATGCTATCGGCTACGCAAACGGGCAACTTGTCCTTGGTCACGGAATTGGGTTATCCGGTAACAATATCATCGGTGGAGGATTCACCATCATTTCGAGTTCTGGGAACTCGAATGCTCAAGCCAGCGTCAATGGTGCTGGTTCATCTGTAACCTCATTCCAATGGCTAGGAACTGAATGGTTAGTCGGTCAAGCAGGTGGCTCTTCTGGATTTAGTAAGGTCGAGACAATCAGTTCACTCGGGCAAAACACCGTTGCTACCCTTCCAGGACTTGTAAGTGGACAAGTGACGACAATGAATGGTAACTCTACCCATCTATGGATCACCACTGCGGGCACAAATCAGGGTCAAGGACAATCAAGTGGGGCAGGATTACTTCAAGGTGAACGGCAAGCCGACGGCTCAATATTGTGGCAGAATGGATGGACAATGGCTGCAAACAGCAAAGCACAAGATACCGAATTGATTGGAACTGATCTGTATATTTCTTCAACACCAACTGGGTTGTATAAACTCGATACATTGACTGGCGTTGTCACCCGATTGAACGGAGGATTACACAGCTACCTCGACGGTATGGTACTCGACGGCACAACCCTTGTTCTTGGATTGATGGGAAGTGGCGGCTCAGCTCCAGGTGTACAACTCTATGACATCCAAACCGGTTATGGAAACGGTAAGCTACTTGGCGGATTGCCATCGAATGGTGTGAATAATTTCGCTGCCACCTCCGATACGCTCTACATTGCAACCAACGGCGGAGTTGGGCGCTGGGATTATGCCGCTGGCGACTGGATTAATCCACTGACTACTTCGGACGGCTTACCAACCAACGTTGTGGAAGATGTCTTGGTGCAAGGCAACTCTCTATGGATGGCAACACCTGCCGGTTTAGTCGAGATGAACCTCACCACGAACGCTACAACACTCTACAATTCAGCCTCAGGACTCATGGGTACCTCAACCATGTCACTCACGACCTATTCCTCAGCAACACTCCCGAACACACTGTTCATCGGACATGATGGAGCTGGAAGTGAACGGCCTGCTGTAACGACAATCGATTTGAGTTCAAGTGCAATTACAGGACATGAATTTGACCAATTACCATCCAATAATGTCGATGCATTAGCCAGCGATTACTGGGGCATTCATATCGCTACTGATATTGGTCCAATGACTCATTGGAACAGTACCTCTTCTTTCTTTGAAAACGGAATTCCTTCCTACCAAGTCTTCGGTTGGCCAGTACAAAAAATGGTCAGCGATGGCGACCATGTTTTGATTTTTGGTGGTAACGGTGTTTCAATCGTAGAAGCTCGAACGAGCGCACATCAAAACATCAAGATGATATCTATGCCACTGCTTACTGGCGGAACAATTTCTTCAGATTACATCTGGCTTACTACCGATGGTGAAGGATTGTATGGTTACGAAAATAACCCGCAGTATACTGAAATTGAACGCGTATCAATTCGATACGCAGACCCGTTGAATGTCGGCTTTAATCTCGTCACTCAAGACATCACAGACATGACGCATCCTGGAATGAGTATCACGCTGGCCGATCTTAATTCAACGGTCCCACTTGACCCTACACTCGGCGTTGTTGGCACAAATGGAATCATGTTCCAAACCGTTCCACTCGCCTTCACCTCTCCAGTAAATAATGCAGCGACATGGGCCTACTCAAAGAGTCTCAAATACAATGCAACTATTGAACTGAATAACAATCCTGATTTTGAAACTACAATGCAACTTGCCGTTGATAACGGCGTTATCGTTAACGGTACTCAGTTCCTACGGATGACGCTCCGTTCGCCTTCAAACGGCTCAATGCACGTTCGCCTCATCTACGACTACGTCCGAACTGAAACACCGATTACCATGACTGACCTTATCGACCGGCCAGATGACGGCGGTGGAGCTTTACTCGCGAACTGGAGTCTAGTTCACGACGACAATTTTGCTCGCTATTTGGTCTATGTCAATGAAGGCCCATTTGCAACTCAAAATGGCCTGCTGCTTACCGCTGACGACCTTTCAGGACGCACGATTGACAAAGCGATATCATTACACAGCCGCCTTTCAAGTGAAGTAACAACCGCAAATGGAATACCACTTGTAGATGGAGAAGAATACTACGCTGTTGTTGTTGTCGAATATGATGATGGTCATTTGGGCACGCCTTCTCCTGTGATGGGGCCTGCCTCAACCAGCAACGAAATTCCACTCTCCCCATTATGGGCAAACGCTGGACCACACGAAGGTGGAACCGATGGTGATTTGGAAGTTGAATGGGCTCGTTGCACATCGCTTGACTTAGCGGGCACCATGATTTATGCATCGACCAGTTCGATGACTGACGTCTTGGGATTAACTCCTGAAGCAGAAGTGGATAAGACAGAAGGAAACACGACCGTCTTATCGCTCGATGCTGGACAACCATACTGGCTCGCCCTTACCTGTGTCGATGAATCCGGACAAGAAGATCTCATGAATCCAACAATCATTGGGCCTGTTGTGCCTACAGGCGGACTGAACGATAATACTGCTCCGCCCAAAATGGAGAACGTCAATGCCATTGATACTCCTGATGACGATGGAGGCCGAATAACGGTCTCTTGGGACGTGAATCCTGCTGAAGATTGCACCTTCTATGCCATCTTTATTCAAGAATCAACCGTAGATTTTGACGGTGAAGCAATTCCTTCGGCTTCAGTTGAAGGCGACCAATTTAGCCAAGCAAAAATCATTGATGATTGCTCAGAAACCTCAACGACTGTAACCAGCATTGATGGTGTTGCACTTCAAGACGGTCAAGCATACTATGTCGGTGTTGTTGCTTACGATGATTGGTTGAATGCAAATCTCGATGATGTGTATCTCGTTCAAGTCATGCCCCTCCGTAATACAGCTGGAAGTGGTTCAACGCCTGACCGAGTAGCTACTGTAAACGCCTTTGACCATCCAGACGATGATGGAACTGCAATTGATGTTATTTGGTCAATCTCTGACGCTGACGATTTCTCACATTACATCGTTTGGGCTGCAGACCGTCCAATCTCTGACCTATCTGCTGCTTGGGCCGCATTTGGGGATGATGATGCACAATGCGCATGCCTGAAAATTAACAAACAGTGGATAGATGAAGATTACAATCCAATTGAATTATCAATCTCAACAGCCCTCTATGGCGGAGATTCAATCGTTGATGCTACACCTCAAATCATCAAGCCAGACGTCGAACTCTATGTTGTCGTAACCGTTCATGACCTCGCCGGAAATGTTCACCTTACCAACCTGCCACAAGCGAGTGTCATTCCGATTAACAATCTACAAGATGTCACTGCACCAGCACCACTTGAGTCTCTGGAATTATACGATCGTCCTAGTGACGACGGCAGTGCTCTTCTCCTCGACTTTGAATTAAGTGAAGAAAGCGATGTTGCTTCTTACGAAGTGTATGCTGCAACATGGTCTTTTGATGCAATTGGTATGGGAAGCACAGGTCCAGCGACTCCAATTGCTGTTCTCTCTCGCTTACCAGACCTTCCGCTTACTATCGATGTCGTGGCTGGAGATACTCCAGTTATCGCTGGACAAGAAATCTGGGCGGCTGTCGTCGTGCGAGATACTGCTGGAAATGCTCAAGAAATCAATCTCTTGACAGTCTCAGCGCAATCTGTCGACGATGGTGTTGATGACTTGGGTGGATATCTTGACCAAATTGAAAATATCGTCTTGTCATGGAACTCGGAACAGAACATCTTGGTTGAATGGAGTCATTCAGATGACCCAAGTGTTCGCGGATACCGCATCTACATCTCGAACAATGATTTCACCTCAAATTCTGATGCTGATTTCGTAGCCGAAGTAAAAGCATCAAACTCGTTCCTCATTACTCCAAATAATTACGACGCATTGGTGAATTCTTCTGGGTGGTACATTGCTGTTGCACCGTTTGATGACTTGTATGAACGCGAGGAAGTCGATGCAATCATGCTCGACGCCTTTGGCAAAGAGAATGCCAATGGTAACGGTGGCGAAGATGCAGTGAATGAAAATGACTTTGCCTCGCTTCTCACTACTCCGAACCTTTTGGCTGCTGGATTGTTGTTCATCGCTGTGCTCCTATTGGTTGCGATTGTTCGATCACGTGGCGGTCAGCGACGGCGTGACCAGACGCTTGAACTTCAAGAAGCAACTTGGGGCATTCAAGATGACGGATGGGGTGCTGACAGTGTTCCTGCGCTTCCACCTATGCAGAGTAATGCAGTGCCGAGCATTGAGCAAAGCAATGACATCTATGCAGCACCTCAGCGCATTGAAAATCAAGACATATATGGACGTCAAGCATACCAGCCTTCTCAACCCGTAATGCAACCGGCGCAAAACAATACGTTGATGAATGACCTTGCCGGTCAAAACTCACCACAACTTCCTGAAGCGAGCATTGATACATCATTCTTGGATGACTTGCTTTGAGGCGTGTCAATGGGCGACGAGGAAAGCAAAAACCCCCGTGACGCAGTCTTCACAACGGCCTTGTGGGATGGCGGTTTTTCGCTGGCTGATTGGACTCTACATTTACAGAGATTCACTGAGCATGCCAAACTTTTGCGGATTGAATTGCCAAGCAATTTTTCACAGCAAATCGTTGATTATTTTCTCGAAGTAGAGAAAAAAGGCCTTCACAATCTTTCGAATGAACCCTCAATGTTGGTCCGCATAGAATGCTCTCACACAGGAAAGATTTCTTTTGAAATTCGAAAACCTGAGTTTAGAAACGAAGAAATTGATGCAATTACAATACCTGCACCACGATGGTCAATGAAAATCAACGGGACGAAACATGGAGATTGGAAGCCGTACCTTCAAGCCCATGAAATGGCAAAAAAGCGTGGGGCTGACTTAGCCTTCCATGTCCATGACTTTGCAATTGTTGATGCCGACCGTGCTGCGCCCATCGTCCTGGATGAAGATGGTATTGCCTGGGTAGCGGCACCGAGTGAAGGTGGAGTTGCAAGCATTACTTTGCAAACACTTGTGAGTGGACTTGAGGCGGCTGGAATACCTGTTCAATTTGGCAGACTGAATGAACGATTGGTTGCTCGGGCTGTTGAAGTTGTTGCCATCGGAAGTGGGATTGGGGCATGCCGTATTCTCTCACTTGATGGGGAGGCACTTGGAGAAGGCGAAGCACTCACTGCATTGTGCCAGAAGCTTTTACAATCGCATTACCAAGACCCTGCTACATGGTTTGATGTGAGGTTGGGTCAATGAGTCAGGATCTTCTTTCGCTAAACGCCCATTGGCGAAACATAGGTTTGCTTGGAGAAAAAGCGGTTTACTACGGCGGACCGGATGAATTGCTCCTCTACTCTGGTGGTCCAAGCACCCACCTTGCACAGTTTTCTATCCTCTGTGGCCCTTCCCGAAAAAGAGTCCTCGTCAAGCAACCAAAACGAAAGAATTGCCCTGCTGGACCAAAGCACAGCCCACTCAACGGAGAAATAATCCTTTTACAGGAAAAATCTACGTTTGTCGCTCAAGTCGAAGAGTGGAAACATGGGTGTTGGTATCACGCCACCTCGATTTTTGCTTCCTCGATTTCAGAACTTCTCACAAAACTCCAGCCTCATACCCCAGTCGAAAACTTCGAAAACCCTCCAAATGCAACCTTGCCACAGCGTCCGTTTTGGGCAGGTGCTCTAGCCTATGACATGGTTCAATGGACACAACCCATTCAACTTCAGCACCTTCCTGATGAAGGTGAACTGCTGACAATTTTATGGCTTGTCGAAAGAGTCGTGATTCAAGAGAAAGCAACTGGAATGATCGGCCAACACACTCTCTTGGGCGATAAATGGGGCGTTCAAATTTCGGAAAATATGGAATCAATTGAATCGTTAGAACCTTTGGAGAAATGTATTCCGTCCGCAGAAACAAGTTCAATGAGTGATGAGCAGCACGAACAAGCGATTCAAGCGATTTGTGAAAGTATTCGCTCTGGACAAATGTATCAGGTCAATGTTGGCAGATGGTGGAGTGGAGAAATCAACGAACACCCGCGCCATGTATTCCAACGGTTAAACGAGCAAAACCCGGCACCTTTCTCAGCCTATCTTCAGGTCCCCGACCTTGGATTATCTCTTGTCTGCTCTTCACCGGAATCCTTACTCAAAAGCGATGGGGAGTCGGTATTCACTTCTCCAATCAAAGGTACTCGGCCTCGAGGTTCAAGCACTGAGCAAGAAACTGCACTGCGTTTAGAAATGATTAACGATGAAAAAGAACGTGCAGAGCATCGAATGTTAGTTGATTTAATGCGAAATGATATTTCCTCTGTCGCTACTGTTGGGAGTGTCAAAGTGGAACGATTTGATGTCGAAGCTTATTCACAAGTTCAACACCTTGTCTCCCACCTCTCGGGTGTTTTGAAACCAGATTTGACCGGCTTGGACGCGCTCCAAGCGGTTTTCCCAGGTGGCAGCATTACCGGCTGCCCGCGAACCGTCGTCTGTGCTGCTATTGATGAATTAGAACAACGTCCTCGGTCATTCTGGACGGGTTCCATCGGTTGGATTGATGTCGTATCTGGTGCAAGTTCTTGGAACATCTTGATTCGAACGTTAATCGCTCGAAAGCAGAGAGATAAGTGGGTTGCTCATGTCGCAGCGGGAGGAGGAATTACAATTGGTTCTCATCCGAAATCAGAAGTTCAGGAAGCGAAATGGAAAGCAGCTGCACTTCGAAAAGCATGTGGATGGATTGACGGAGATGAGGAATCTTTGCCAATTGGTGAACTTGATACCTTCGAATTGGAGGTTGAGAAAGTGCCGGCGGCCTCACGAAAAGGCGATGTTCGCTTTGTTGATGACATGACTGAGGCGAAAGAATGCGTTTTACTCATCGATAACCTCGACTCTTTTACACTCAATATTGCTCATGCAATAGCAGGCTTAGGCCATGAGGTTCTGGTATACAAAGCGCGAGAAGGGGCACTGGTTAACCACTGGGATTTACGCACGTGTAAACAATTGATTTCTCGGCTCCAACCATCTCATATTATCTTAGGCCCCGGCCCGGGTGTACCTTCTGATTCACCACTCACGATGGAGTTGGCAAATGCGGCTCTTCATCGAGAAATCACCACACCAATACTCGGCATATGCCTCGGTCACCAAGCACTAGGATTAGCAGCTGGAATGGAACTCACCCGTTCTCCAAATGGGCCCGTGCACGGGGCTCCTCGTTCCTGTAAACATGAGAAAACCGGACTTTTCTCAACACTGCAATCACCGACCTCCTTCACTCGCTACAATTCTCTATCAATTACTTCTACAAATGAGTCACCTTTCACCATAACAGCGCATGAAATCGATACAAACGCCATCATGGCTATCCAACATCCTGAACTTCAGATCCATGGAGTACAATTCCATCCTGAGTCTGTTGGCTCAAAAGAAGGTCTCGAATTACTCAAGAATTTCCTTATCAGTGAAGCGGATGCTTGAAGAATCTGGAGTGTGTGGGATGGTTGAGGGAGTCTCATGCCAACGTGTCGACATTGTGCAAGCACCTATTCTCGCGAGCAATTTATTCATGGAAATGGGCCGAAGGCTCAAGTTTGTGTTCGATGCGGAGTAGAACTCGGTTTGGTGTCTGAAGAAGAGGCTGCGAACATGTATGATGACCCGCTTCGTAGTGCTCGCTTACAGATAATGGCTCGTAGATACAGCGTATTCATGTATATCCCTTTACTCTGGACACTTTGGATAATGGTTCTTAGCGATGTCAATCCTTGGGGTTGGTATTTCTTAGCGCTCCTCATTGTGTTAACCTTACTTGCCCCTGTTTGGTTCATCTATCGAGGTGGACAATACTCAGGGGATATGGCTCGGCTTACGCCATCTTATGACCGTCCTGAAGGCCATTGATTACGATTTAGCGTGTATTTTGAGGACGTCTCCGTCACTCATCTCATGCTCAGCTCCAACAACTCTGCGACTTCTTCCATCGACGCCTCGAATGAAACCATCACCGAGATCGCTATGCACTTTGTAAGCAAGATGTTTCGCTTGTATGCCTGAAGGCACGACAAAGGCATCGGGAAGTACTTTGCCATCCCCATCTGTCCAGTGCGTTTCATCTTGAACGGGATACACAACAATGTGGTCGAGTTCATCAAACAAAACCGTGTCAAGGAGTGTTGAGACTCCAGTACCGCCGTTGGTTGAAAGGCGTTCCAGCATATGGTTCAAAGCATTCAACTGTGGCTCGGAAAGTGCGTCTTTGTTGATGAAATCAAACGAATCTTGACCCGGGATATAAGCAATTAATTCTGCAGATGCTGCTCGGCGTAGAGCCAATTCAACATCTGCCATGCAAGGCATGAGAACTCCGTTTGCTGAAACTCCTTCAAGGACACCTAATGGCGCAATGTCAAACTTATTCGCTCCAATGTGTATTGGGAAGAGTGCAGTACGAACATGAGAAGCAAGTGATGCAATGATTGCTGGACTCCAATCCCAAGGACTGCCCAATTCCTCATGCCCTTCTTTGAATGCTTCAAACGAAAGTGCGATTGATTGTGAAGTAGAACCAAGACCGGTCAATTGCTCGTGTATATACGTCACCAGGCCCTTTTCGCCTTCGGCTTGGACTCGCCGAACACCACGCGTCCATCCATCACTCAACAATCCTGCAATCCATGCATCTAATTCCTGACCAAGAAATTCAATCTCTTCCCCAATACGTACCTGAGCCACTTCTTTACTTTGGTTCGCACCTTGTGGATTACCTTCAAGATCGGTCGTACCAGCTGCATCAATAACTTGGATGAGTGCATCACAATTTGCTAAATCTGCGAGGAAAGCATTCCCTCTACCCCTTCCTTCACTGGCACCGGGGACGAGTCCAGCAATATCGACTAAGAAACATGGAACAAGACGGCGATGGGCAATGCAAGATCCTGTTCTTGGCTCACATAAACTTCCTTGGCGCGGGTCGTCTGAAGATACTGGCTCAAGACGACCTTCTGCCTCCAATCGTTGCCGAATATCCTTGCATGGGCATTGAATACGAGCTGAAACAAAAGCAACTCCAACGTTCGGTTCAATCGTACAAAACGGGTAATTTGCAATATCCACTTTCGCTAAAGTTGCGGCACTGAAAAAAGTAGACTTACCAACATTTGGTTTGCCAACTAATCCTATTTTCACAAAGATCCCGCCATGTGAGCGTGGTCATTCTTCCTCTGAATCAAGAATCTCGTTTCGAATCTTCGCCAACATGATGTCCAATTCTGGAAGGTTGAGGCGCCCATCGCCATCAAGGTCAACAGCAGAAACTAATCGCTCCATTTCCCAAGGTGGGAGATTTGCAATTTTGGATTTCGCCAAAGCTTGTTGGAATTCATAACCATCAATTTCTCCGGATCCATCCAAATCAATCGTGCTGAAAAATTCAAAAATCGTTTGTTTGGTTTGCTTAAGGAATTGTGCAAGCATCACCAGTTCTTCAGGAACCGGGAACTCGGTTATTTCGTCGTTATGGAGTTGAGCCGAGACTTGAATGATTGAGGAGCCCCCTTCATCTTCCTCCGCCTCTCCGATGTGGAGTGTTGTGTCAACGCCTACACCGCGACCGAGTAGAACACGAATCGAGGTTGTTCCTTCAACAAGAGTGTAAGAATCAATATCACTCTTGGCTGAAACATCAGAATAGGCTGCATTGTTCGGACGGCCAGTGTGTATCATCGAAAGTGCTGCAAGCATACTTGCAACAGTGACGAGGTAGAACATGGCTGCAGAAACCAAAAAGAAACCGTCAGTCGAAGCGACTGCATCTTCAACACCTGATTCCGAAACTGCGTATGCGGTGAAGTCACCGATAAGTGCGGAAATGGTTGAGGCTACGCCGCCAATCAAAGTGAGCCAAACTGCAAGTTGGGCATTCGACGCTTTTGCTAACTTCTTCCGGGCAGTTAATGGATAAGAGGTAAAGAGAACTGCAAGCATCATCAAACTTCCAACAGTAGAGATGTATCCTGTGTCAACAGTGTGTGCCATTGACCCGAGTTTATCCATTCCGACGAATGTGTCCATTCCGGTAAAGAATCCTCCCACGGCATAGATTGGAAGCAGCATCATAGCGATTGTAGCAGCAAAAGCACCTGGACTCTTGACTATGCGTTCAGGGTTTGAGGCTGCTGTAGCGACCATGTTGAACGAACCTGCAAGAATTGGGAGAAGACCGAGCGTCATGAGAAGGGCTCCGATGTTCTGCAAAAATTCTCCACCATCTGCTGAAGTATGGAAGAACGGTGGGACGGTGATAAAGAGAAACAGCATGCAGGTTTTCTGCATCGATTCAGACCAAACTGGTTTACCGGCTGTGTAAGGGATGATGTGATAGGCTGCGGCGAAAATCAATGCAAGAGGTACCCATCCAGTTACGACTCGTTCTGCCATCCAAACAGTTTGTGTCGATCCTGCAAGTTCTCCAAAGAAGATGAACAGCATTCCCATAATCTTGGCAACAAGTGCGAGCACCAAGAACCAAGTTGTTGGTGAAAGGTCGTCATGTTCTCGCTCTCCAATCGTAATCAAGACGTTGATGAACAGTGCGATGTGAAGCATTGAAGAGACAAGGAGCAAAGAGACGTTTTGCAGCGTTTCCAAAATAGCGGCTTCGTTTTCCAAAGTGATGAATGAAAAAATCGCAGGGAGCAGAAGCACACCAATGGTCGATACTGTTAGAAGAACGGCCACCATTGAAGCACTTGCCTCACTCGCAAGTCGACCTTTCGAAGAGCGGGAGATTGCGATTAAGGCTGCACCAATCAAAAGATAGTTCATTGCAGTTGAAAAGAAGATTGCTGTGTAATCGGTCAGCATTGAGCCGTCATCATAACTCCATCCAACGCTGGAAAGAGAATTGAGAGCAGTTGGGTCATAACGGTGCCAAATTCCGAGGAACATGCCGAGACATGCCATGAAGAACCAACCCATTCCAAAGCGCATCCATGTCTTGGTCCCACTACCGGGTTTGTCGTTAAACAAATCGATTAATCCGGCTGGCGCCTTGTTCAATAAGAACATTCCAATTTGACGAAGAGAATTTGCCATTCCGCCAATTCCACGAACCATATAGTTCGATACCAAAGCGAGAGTGCCAACCAAAAGAATTGCAGAAATAAATACTGTTTCCATACATCACACCTCCTAATCAACAATGACCTCGCTCAGAAGCGATGCTACAATTGCACCCACTCCAAGTAAAATACCGATTAAATAATACCAAATCCCACTACCACCAAGATTTCCAATCAGTGGAACAAGTTCGCCAAGCAAAGGAAGGTTGTCCCAGCCAAAGACGTTCGAGAATAAAGCAAGGATTCCGAGAAGGCCAACGGAGAAGAGTGTCAAAAAAACACGACTGCTCGACGGTTCGCCTGTACCGACTGTCACATCTGGCAGAGTTGTTTCATTTGTCATCTTTGTTCACCCTTAGTTGACCCCGTAGGGGTCATTCCTCCGAACAGAGGTGCGGTGATAAAGATTCACTCCACGCAACGAGCGTTTTCCTTAGTTGAAAGCGGCAATTATGGCGAACGAAGGCGGTCAAGAACATTCCCTCGGCGATGCTTAGAGATGCCTAAGGGAACAGGAAGGGTTTGCTCAAGGAGTATCTCTTCTTTCCAAGCAGCCTCACATGAACAAGAAAGGCCATCAAATTCTTCAAGTTCTCCTGAAACCGAATACCTTTCGATAGCAGCGACCACTGCAGCATCACAAGATCCGCAGTTGTGCGCACCGCGAACACGCCCACCTGCTGTTGGGTGGACAATGAGGCGACACACTTGGTCAGCGTCCCCGTTTTTACCGCCTTTAGGATGAATTGTTGGATGGACTCGGCGAATCATCTCTACCAAAGACCAAAGCCAAGGAGGGCGATACTCATTGTTTCGATGAAGTCTGTCGATGATTGTGCCACGTTGAATGTTCATTGGATTAACTGATATTTCATCGCTTCTTTCTGCTACATCTTCGATCCATTTCACACCGTGATTCAAGGCATCAGCCTCGCTCATAAAAGGAGGTTTAAACATCAAATAAGTCTTGATTCGAATATTGAACTTCTTCAGATTCGCTACCGCCCTATCCCAGGATTTGGTCGTGAACCCCTTGTTGACGTGGAAACGCAGAACCTCGTCATCGTATGCTTCAAGCCCTACTGCAACGGCAAAACTTTGGTTGATTTGGGAAGCCCAGGCAAGTTTTTCCTCAGTCAATTGTTCACAGCGACTTTCAACAATCAATTCTTTTCCAAGTTCTTGGCAGTCTCTTAATACGGTTTCTTGAAACTCTACTGGAATCTCTCGATCTTCTAAGAGCGAACCACTTGTGTAAACTTTGACCATCGCATGGTCCTTGAAATCCTCAAACTTCTCTTTTGCATACGCCCATTGAGCATGTAAATCATCGTTGGTTACATCATCTCTCGTGTCGTTGAAATAACCACAAAATGTACATCCACTTGACCACCACCAATGGCAGCCTTTGGTTCTTAGAATAACGGTAACTGCACTGCAAGGGGTGCCATCTGCAAGGGTTTCTGGCGTGTAATATACGGTCGCAGGTTCATTTGCATCCCACGATTGCTGTCGGGCACGAGCCCAAGGCGTATTTGCCGGCGCCTTCACTAAATCATGGATTCGAGCGCCTTTCTTGCCCTCTCCTACCAAAGTGAGTGATTTTGGCCCCGACATCGTGTTCCCCTATGTGAAGTGGCTCGGCTTTGATGTTTCAAACCACCGCACGGAGAAATCCGTTCAATCCTTAACTGGAGTAAAGAGAATGGAGGAGCCGGCTTGCACAAATTCGCCCTTTGGGTAAGCCGGGTTTTTTTCTTCAGCAGAACACACATTCGGAGTGAAGAGTGCAGCAGGAACGCGTACATCAACACGAGAACCGAGACGAATCATTCCGTATCTCTGACCTCGCCGAACCTCTGAATCCACATCAAGCCAAGGAACGATGGTTCGAGCCAAGGCACCTGAAATTTGAGTGACTTCAACAAACAGTTCATTTTCATTTTTGAAAACGCTACGAACTCGTTCATTATACTGGCTTTCTTTCTTATATGCCGCAATAAAAGGCCCACGTCGCAATCCTTTTCCAGCTCTGTGCTCCATTCGATGCAAAGTACCGGCAAGTGGCGCTCGATTGACGTGAACATCTAACGGTGACATGAAAATGGCTACCCTGTATACATCATCATCGGATTCTTCACCATTTGAAACTGCTTCAAAGCGCTGCTCGGTTTCAAAATAAAGTGGATTTGGCAGTGGGTGAGGATACCAGTCGCCAGTTAACGGGTCAGATTCACACGTATCGGAATCGAGTTCCGATTGTGATGGACGACGGCCAGTAGCACGTTCTCGTCGAACAAACATCACATGCCCATCTGCCGGACTGACCAGTACGCCCTCGTCACGAGGAATTGGTCGGTCTGGGTCTCTCCAAAAATTAGCAAAGAAAGCGGAGAGCATGAAACAAAATATTCCAAAAAAGGGAATGAGTCCATACAAGGGGTCGATAACTGCACCAATAATGAGGGCACTACCGCCCATCAAAATCGGAATAATCACTGGAGCGTGGCCACCGTGGGCCAAACCTGCCATAGAAACGCCTCAGTCGGAAGCCCAAGGGTCTTCGCCATCTGCCCAAGTAGCAGCAGCTGTCGTTCCAGAACCGGCTTTCTCTTCGACCACTTCTTCAGTCGCTTCTTCAGCAGCCGGGGTGGCTTCTTCAGATGGTGATTCTTCACTGATCATTTCTTCAACAGCACTCTCTTCGACTTCTTCAGAAGACTCTGCACTTTCGGAGGTCGAGATAGATTCAGCCTCTTCAATCGTCATTTCAGCGGCCCGAGATTCAACCATTTCTTCAATTCTTTCGGTAAACGCTCGTGCCATATGTTGTGACTTTCGTTCTGCTTCAATAGCGCTTTCAATCATTTCATATCGGACCTTAATCGCTTGGTTAAGGTCTTCAAAAATCTTCATGTGATCGACATACCAGTCATCACGTGCTTTCATTTCCTTCACTGCAAGATGAAGGTCATTGTCAAGTTCTTCTGCAATGGAATATACCTTACCAAGGCGGTCCTTTTCTCGAGTATATTTTTCTTCCATCTTTTCAAGTTCAGGTTCAAGGCGCTCGACGGTCTTACTCGACATCGCTGCACGAAGTTCAAGTTCGCGCACTCGGTTGTCTTTTTCATCGAGCAAACTCTGGAGAGAATCTTTCTCAACCGCACCTTCAATAATTTCTTTTTCAAGAACTTCGATGGTTGCAAGAGCATCATCTAAATCTTGTTGAGTGCCTTGAAATGCTTCATAGAGAACTTCAATTTTGACTTTCAAATCTTCAACGGTTTCCGTCGAGGTCGTGTCGGCAGGGGGAATGGTTCCTTCTTCGGTCATTGTTTCACCCGGAGGCAAGCCTCCATGAACAGCCACACACCTCCACCCTATCAAGCCGACGCCTGAAAGCGTAGAGAAAAGACCGAGATAATCAGAGGTTTCGTTCAACGAAAAGAGTCAGTTATTGCGACTAATTCTCGAGCAATACTGACTTCACCCATTGAGTGTCCAGCGTCTGGAACAAGAACCAAATGGCTGTTAGGTAGCGCTTTGTGTAACTCCCAAGCGCTGCGTGCAGGGCAAACAACATCGTAACGCCCTTGAACGATGTTGGTTGGAATGTGTTGTATCGCATCTACATGATTGAGGATGTGCGCCTCTTCGAGGAAAATACCATTGATGAAATAATGGCATTCAATTCTCGCAAAAGCAACAGCAAAATCGAGATCCTCCGCCTTTTCAAGATATGACGCATCAGGAAAGAGCCGGCTAGTAGCCATTTCCCAGCGAGTCCATTCCTTAGCTGCAGCACGACGGGTGTCAACATCGTCACTGGTTAAGCGAGTGTGATACGCTTTGATGAGGTCGCCTTGTTCTTGCTTTGGAATATGTTCACGGTACGATTCAAAAGCATCAGGGAATATGTGACTTGCTCCATCTTGGTAAAACCAGTGCAACTCACTCTTACGGCACATGAAAATACCTCGAAGCATCAAACTTCGAACTCTATCTGGATATTCCTGTGCATAGACCAGGGCCAGTGTAGAACCCCATGAGCCTCCAAAAACGTGCCATGTTTCAATTCCAAACGCTTGTCGAAGTTGTTCGATGTCACGGACTGAAGCTTGTGTATTGTTCTCCGATAATTCAGCATAAGGCGTTGATTTCCCACACCCGCGTTGGTCAAATTGGATGATATTGTAAATTGCTGGGTCGAAATATTGCCGGTATGCAGGTTGGCCACCGCCTCCTGGACCACCATGAATCACAATGACGGGCAATCCTTCAGAATTCCCGCTCTTTTCCCACGCAATCGTATGCATTTCCGAGACTTCCAACATTCCTGAATCATAGGGTTCTATCGGTGGATAAAGTACGTCGTCAAGCGTTGCAGTAACATCGAGCATGAACCTTCCATCACGAGGTGAATGATGTTCCTTTCGCAATGGACATCTTCTTGGAATGGTTCGGCTCGAAGAGAAATATGGGCCGAAGAGAAGCAACTGCAATATTCAGTGAATGGGCGACAAAAGGAAAGGATGAGGGCATGGAACGCGGGCACGCTGCATCGGTTGAAGAAATGCTTCAACTTGCAGAAATCCCTCGGAATGACCCCTATTCAGCCATTGATGTCGGATGTGGGAACGGTTGGGTTTGCCGAAAAATTGCTCTTGACCCGATGTGTCGAGATGTGAAAGGTGTCGATGGTTCTGCTACGATGATTGAGAAAGCGAAAGAAACTGACCCCTCCGGCTCATACTTTCATGGAAATCTACCGGAGTGGAAGCCCTCAGAACGTGTCGACTTCATCCACAGTATGGAATTTCTCTATTATCTCGAGGACCCTGTTTTGATGCTCAACATGTTCCATGACACATGGCTAAACAGTGGCGGAATGTTGGTTGCTGGAGTCGATCACTATCTGGAAAACGAAGACAGTCTAACCTGGCCTGATGCTCTTGATGTTCACATGACCACATTGAGTGAGCAGCAGTGGCATGAAGCAATGCTTGGTGCTGGTTTTGTCGATGTCAGTATGCATCGCGTTGGAATCAAAGAAGGCTTTGTAGGAACACTGGTCATGATAGGACGGAAGCAATAACTCATTCCTTTTTGGTTACAGGTCCAAGTGTTTCATCTTCGGATACAATCAAGCGGATGTCCCCTTGTGAAAATGGGCATGAAGAAGAGATGTGGTCATTTTCTCTGTCGGATACTGCTGGTTCTGGGACAGTCTCAGGTGCCGCAGAAAGTTGAGCTATCCATTCCAAATGTTGGGAGAAAGTAGCCTTAGCATCGTCATATTCAGTGGATGTCATTTGAAGAATTCTACCTGAGGCACCCATGAGAAGCGAAGGAGGAAGAATCGTTCTGCGTTCTGATTCCGGTTTTTGCTGCTCCATGGATTCAAGGGCGAGTGAATACAAGGTAAGTTGCAGTTTATGTTGTTCGAGAATAGAAATTTCTGCATAAGTCGATGGAGATGGGTCCAGCAAATCGCCTTCATATTTCTGAAGAGCGCTTCCTTCAAGCGGGTCTTGAGGATTGAAGGCATCCCGGCATCCTTTGGTTTTCAAATCAACAACCTGTAAGTATCCACGTCCTTGTTCATCTCGTAAAGCAAGAACGAGGTCTGCCCTGCCGTCAAAGACGATGTCAACATGGTCAATCTTTGAAAGTGCGACTGGCCCGTTAACAGAAAATCCGGTGCGATAAAGATCGTTAAACTCAACCTTGTTGACATAATAAAATGGTAATTCGGTTCTTAGCCCTTCAACAACATAGCCGTGGAATTTTCCGCCGTTCGCGTATTTTCCAAGTAACCCTTCGCGCACCAATCGACCAAGTTCGGCTAACCGTTGAGCCGTTACATTGGCGAGTTCCATATCCGAATTTTCAACTCCAATTCCTTCTTCAGCCATCACACGCTGTATCGTTTCGTCATCATCCAGCATGTCTTTTCCATCGTAGACCCAAGCAGGAGGTAATGCAGAAACCGGAGGTGAGTGAAGCGATGCAGGGTTCGCAAGGCCAATTTCAATTAAACGATGCATCAATGTTCCGAAAGTTGTTGCTTCAGGGAAACGAGAAGCTGGTTTCTGAGCCTTTTCCCGATTCGGAGAAAAGAAGTAGAGCGGTTCTGGATTCCATCCTTTAACTTCAGTGAGCCAATGAGCACGAGGATTGCTGAAACTGGAATCGAGATTGTGCGCTGGCATTCTCATTATTTGATTGACCACTTGAATTGGCGGTGGGGTGAGTTCTGGAGGAGAAAGTGCATGCATTCGTTGTTCGATAGCATGCCATTGCTGAAGAGGCGTTGGTGTCTGTAAAGTTGGGAAACACTGTGGCGAATGATAAATGTGAATTCCTTCAAGAGAAGGAATGCCAAGTTTGGAGACGCTGGATAATGAATACGGGTCGAGTGAAAGAACTGTTTCTGAATAGGTTTCAAGAGCAGATGCGAAATCGTCGCCTTCCAATAACCAAGGAGAATTCTCTACTGAATTCTGATGTGAAAGACTTCGCAAACCATCCAGCAACATACCTCCCATTGTCTTGAGTGAAGGTCGAACTTTAAACACGAGATTTTGACTGTTTGTATCGATTTCTGCAGTTCGATTCGGCGAACCAACCAAAATTAAGCGGTCCTTTACTCGTGTCAATGCAACGTAAAATTCTCGACGACGTTCAGCTTGGCGTTGGGCATGGTCAATCCGTTTTGCGAATTCCCAAAGGCCATCATCTGGGCGGTCACGGGAGTTCCATGGATTGATTCTACCAGCAACGACTTGTGGAGTGACCAGAACATTACTTCTTGCAGCTAAAGAAGAGTCGGATTTGCCAGCGTGGAACAAGCCTGCAACAACGACTACCGGCGCTTGAAGGCCTTTGGCTCCGTGAATTGTCATAATTTGAACTGCGCCACCGGATGGATTTGTGATCGCCGACGGGCCCTTATTTCCTAGACCGTCAAGATTTTTGATACGGTTGTAAAGAGCTGCTGGTTCATGCCCCAATTCATTTCCAATGTTAACCAACAATGCGCATAATGATTCAGCATTTTGACGCGAGGTGTCGTCAGGATAAGCAACCAAAAGGTCTGAGTGGTCCAATATGATATCCAAGACATCGTGAACAGCCCCACACGCAGCGAGGTGTTCAAGATGCTGCGCAAGTTGACGAATCGATTCTGTCGGTGCAAAGTGCTGTATTTTCTGCCACCAATTCCCTTCATGTTCTTGCGTCATTAGTGCGTGAGATTGAGCATCATTGAATCCCATAACCGGAGAGCGAGCAAGGGTAAGTGCCGCATGCCGTGAATCGGGATAGGCGAGTAATTCAAGGCAGGAAAGAAGAGGCAGGACAACCGGTTGTGCAAGAAGGGCTCCTTGCCGGTCTGCCATTACGGGGACACCGCGTGATTGTAATCGAGAGATTAAGTCAGGAATGTGTTTACGAGAGTGAACAAGAACGAGAATATCTTCAGGAATGACTGAATGACTTTGTTCTGGCAATTGCGTAAATCCACCCTCTTCAGCATTCCAGACTTGCGTAGGTTGTTGAGAAAGTAAGGCTTGTAGCCTCGATGCTATTAATTCATTTTCCAGGTGGGTATTTGACGCCTCTGGTGCGGTGAAAGTATCGAAATATTCATCCAATTCAAGGCTCGGCTCTTGTGCATCGATTTGCAGTGGAAGGAGCCACTCCAAAACTCCTTGCTGCTCAGTATTGCGGGCTGCACGAAGGTGCTGGTGTTCAGCATGCCAGTCACCCGGTAGAAGATAATGTCTCGATGAAAATACGTCTTGAAACATACCGTTCATAGTGTCCATGAGATTCGAAAGTGTCCGATGATTCGAAGTCAAATCAATATGGCCTAAACCACGGCGGTTCTTGCGTTCTTCATCGACCAAGCGGAAGGCACTTTCATCATCCTCAAAAGCGAATTCAACATGCTCCCAAGGTTGTGAAGGAATCGTTGATTCTTGGACTTCAGTTCCAACGATGAATGAACCACTTTCACCACCGGCGCCAACTGGACGCGGGTCTCGACCGTGATCTTCTCGGCGCAGATGAGACAAGCGTGGTTCTACCGACTCCATTTCATTTGCATGCTTGATGGCAGCAACCGTGCGTCGCATGACCGTAACCTCGGCCTGTCGGAAGCGGTAGATACTCTGCTTCATGTCACCGACAATGCAAACCGTTGGGTCCCAAGGTCCGAGTGGCCGTTCAGGGTCATCCGGTTTCAATCGCCGTGTTCCCCAAAGTCGTGCCAAAAGTCGGAAATGTGCAGGGTTTGTGTCTTGATATTCATCGATAATGAACGCTCGGAATTGACGACGAATTGTTTGAAGAACAGCATATCTGCGATTTAAATCTTCAAAGCATTTTTGATCTTCACCCGCAAGCCTCATCGCTCGAGCAATGTGTTGGTCAAACCATGGCTCATCACCAATCCGGTCAAGTGCTTGCACGACCTCATGTGGATAGGTGTGCCGGACGATGTCGGGGCAGCGAGCGAGCAGTAAATCTGCTGCTAAACGTTGAATATCATCGTAATCATGAACACCTTCTTGCGCTTTCATAAGTGCGAGGATGTCTTGACACCCTCGATGGACGAGAAGCAAATCATTGAGCACACTGGTTTGTAATTCACTGGAGATTCTTAAGTTTCCAGAGGGGGCGATGTCGTCAAAAATTGGCTCGACAGCGTGCGCTCGTAATTCACATTCTTCAGGCATGTACGGCAAGTCGGATAAAGGGTCGAGTAAGAATGAGCATTTTCCGAGAAGACGAACAAGAAGACCTTGTCGAGAATTCAAGTGCTGGCGAATGTTTTCAGCTAAATCTTCTGCTTGGCTATGAATCGCATCTTTTACACCCTTTGACAGTGTTTTAGCAGCAGTCTTTCCGTAGAGGCCCGGGTGCCAGCCGTTCGAATGATTTGCTTGAGGCAGGATACCTTTCGGGAAAAACTTCGGTTTATCCTGTTTCACTAATTGACTCCAAGAAGTTGATGCAAAAGCGATTTGCCAAACCCACTGAATGCATTCAGCCGGACGCTCGGGTAATGGTTCTCGAGCAAGATGAGTTAGATGATTGAATCGGGTCTGAGTCGAATTAATTTCAGATTCACATGGTATGACATAGTCGGCTGAATACGCAAGGAAATGGTCTGTCCACTGAACAAGTAAATCTTGCAGTTGTTGAGCATATTGAACTGCGATATCTCGCACAGGTTCCAAAAACATGTCCAGTAAGACTTCGTGAGGCATTGGACCTTGGCCGGCCCAATCGTGTCCATTGGATTCTGCACGGGCGACCATGGCGTGGTGTGCCTCTTCAACAAACAGAGATTTGCCAAGCATTCCGCTAAGCACTACAGCAGCACGCTCTTGCCCCCCAAGTAAAATTGCAAGACGATTTCGAGCAGAGATAAAAGCATCGACATTTCCTCGGACACCGGCTTCAAGTGCGTCGGAAATGGTTCGTATCCGCCATGCTGATTGAAGGGTTTCTTGAGTCAATAATGGTGAACGCTCTTCAGCAATCTGCTCACGACTCGGGTGAACTGCAACCAAATCTAAATGCGGGGAGACCAATTGTGAAAGGAAAGCATCAATGGTTGAAATTGGGGCCTCATCAAGAGAAGAAAGAAGCATTTCTACATCTGCTTGATCACGAACTCGTGGGTCATAAATTCCGTCAATGTCATCTTGATGAAGCGGTCCAGCACGGGTTTGTCCAACTCTCAAACGAATACGTGCTTTCAATTCCGATGCTGCCTTTTTCGTGAACGTAATTGCAACCACTTCGCTGGGAAGTAAACCCATCCACTGCTTCTGGTCGGTACGCTGTCGAGGGGGTGAGCGAAGTGAACCGTGGCCGCTCAAAGGCTCTCTTGGGCCCGTGGGGAGAAGGTGCGTCGCTCGTTGCTCGTGCGAAAGTAAATGCTGAACATAACGTTCAGCCATAACGGTCGTTTTGCCAGTCCCTGCACCAGCATCAAGAGCGATGTGCTTGTCTAAATCCAGCCCAAGGCGCTGGCTTCGATTAAACCGAATCATGGGGAATTACCTCCAAACATATTCGGATAAACATGGCGAATTGAACTGTATGAATAATGGCGGCCTGGCGTGGAGTTGACTTGCCCCTCTCGTGCAGCCATTATTGCTCGGCTTGAGGTTCGTAGGCGCTCAGCAAGCAACGCTCGGAATCCGTTCTGAGAAGCTGATTGAGAATCAGGGAAGCGATGGAGTTGTTGCGAAGAATACGTTCGTTCACCGAGTTCAGCATCTGCTAAATATTGAGCCACCGAGTTATCCATTTCGAGATAATGAATGGTCGATTCACCAATTTCGGTGACGCCGATACCAATCACTCGGTCACCGGGATGGCATAATTCCCAGGCACGCGCATACAATGCAAGCTGTACTTCATCGAACAAGCCTCGGCGATGGCGATTTCCTTTGTCGTTATGCTTGGGTCCATTGATTGTTTTCAAATCACGAATAACGACCAAACGATTTGCTGGCGGTAAAGGTTTGTCTGCTAACGGCATTGGTTCAGTTACAAGAGTTGAGGAAAGAACGCCATCTTCAATGGCTTTGGCCATCTGTTCAGGTTCAAGCATGACTTCGTCAACACGGTCAATTCTACCTCGAATCTTGAAAGGAGAAGGGGTGCCTTTGTCGTCTATTGCATCTAAAAGAATCGGTTGGTTGCCGTCAAGTCCAATGCCAAATTCACAAGCAATGGGTGCTGCGTGAGTAAGTGCAAAATCAGCCAAGAGCATTCGGCCAATCCGGCCACCGCATGGGATTTCAATCTCGCCTTCCAGGTAACTACGCCATACATCGGGAGTGATACCGAGCATTTCTCGACATCGATGAACGGCTACTGCGTCATTACGAGTAAGCCATGGAACTTCTTGCTCTAAGTATTGTAATATCGATAGCCAGAGTTGGTCAACTGAGGCAAAGTGAAGAGGTGACGGTGATTCAATTGGGCTGCTGGCGGTTGGAACGCCATGCGCCCGAAGAAGGGCTGCTTCTGCATCATGCAGCATGGTACCACGCGTTCGATTATCGAGGTCTTCTGATTGTGATTCTCGAGCTTCGACTTTGAGATGATTTTTCATCCATGCTAATCGAGGGCATTCAAGCCAAGATTGGATACGACTCGGTGACCAAACCTCGACCTCAATTGGTGAAGAAACACCCATGACTGAGTTGAGAATATCACTCTTCATGTCGGGCTTTGGAAGTGGACGAGGGTCGATGGCGGGTCCAATGCCACGAGACCCTTTCATACCCAAATGGGGCCATTCATCATGTTGGGCGCTGCCAAAGGAAACCTGACTCTTCTTTGGACGCAGAATAAGGCCATCCGCACTGACAAGATTGTTTCGTAAATGCCACGGCAAATATTCGTCTTTGAGCAAATTTTTATGCGTCGGTTGACGGTGATATCTGTCAATTTGGATGGGTACCTCATGCGCCATGGCAATCCCATTCATGGAAAGAATATTGCCCGAAGTTGGACGACCGTCTTTGAGAGCAAGTCCAAGGCGTTGACGCTCATCACGCCCGCGATGCCCTGCGCGTTCACCAAAAATAGCGCCGTCTCGAGCGACCATGGTGAACGGTCGAGGTGTGAGCCAGGCCCCTCCAATATGATCAGACGCCCAATGCCAACTTCGATGAATGTTGCCGGACTGATGTGCTGAATCTGGGATGAAGTGAGGTGCTGCTTGCAGTTCATTGATTTCTCCTGATTTTCGCAATTCAGAGAACCATTCAGCAAGTGGAGCACTCGGTCCGCCTCCTTCTTCCATACTGGTATCAAATATCACAATGGTAGGAGCTGCATTCAACAGATGTCGAAGGTGATGACGACCTTTGCGAATTGTCAAATCTGAATGGAGCATGCCTAACCGAAGTTTAGCAGGTGCGTCCAACCAAGGTACATTGGATGATTTCATTGTCCATGAGCCAACATCCAAGCCAACGAGAAGAAGTAAATCTGCTTCAACTCCCTGTGCTTGTTCTGGCGTAAGAACTTGAATTTGTTTCCCCTTGCCACGAGTACGCGGGACCGAAGTAAATTTCAACAAATGGTCGAGGTAACTGAAGAAATCCTGTCCACCTGATGGAAGGTTATAATCGCCTTTTTCAAGGATTTTGACCGTTGATTTATGCGATTCGCTTAGATGTTGCAAGCCTGCAATTGAACGGTCAAAACCTGCAGTGCGATTTGAAAGAGAAACCCAATCGAGTTGTGAAAGGACCATATCAAGCCATTCAAACCCGTCTTTAGGACGGGTTGGAAGCGGGAGTTTTTCTCCTGACGAGCACCCTACAAATTCGGATTCCAACACTTCTTGGGAAGAGGATTCGAGAAGTGGGGACCACAATTCGGCAATACTTCGCAGCCACCACTGCGTTTCTTCAAGTTCCCTCAAGGCACGCTCTCGATTTCCACCGATCTGCGGAGTCGCCTGAGAAAGCGTAGCAATCCATCTGCGAAGAGCACCCTGCCCCCCACGAACGTGGAAGGAGCGGGCTATATTTTCCAAGACATGAACATGGGGTTTCGGCCGCCAATCTTGTTGGCTGGGATGCTGTAATTCCCCGACACCTCCATTTGGCAACGGAAGACTTTGATGCTCAAACAGCGACCTTAATTTGTCGAGGGACCAAGCTTCAAGTCCATCCCCAACGCGCATAATTTGGGAAAGGCTTGCAAGTGCAGGTATCTCTTCGAGAAGTTGTTGCTCTGAGCCAGTGATATAACCAAGCGATTGAAGTCTTGAAGACCACGCATTCTGATTGCTATCTGCTGAACCATCAATGATCAAAACCTCTCCGTTTGAAGATTGACGATAGGCATGAAGAATTTCAAAAGCCGCATCCATACTGTGGCTACGACGATGAACGGTTATTCTGTGATGGGTTGTTTCACGTTCAACAGAACGGGTCGAACGCCAAGAATTCGGGTCACTGGATTGCCAAACATCGTGATTAGGTACCCATGATGGTAACGATTCCTGCGTCACGTATTCCCACTCGCCATCGAGTAAATATGAACCATGATACCCAAGACGGAATGAACCTGAAACACACAATTGGTGAAGAGGGCGATGCACGGATAGTCGTTGAAGGAAGGTTCGTTCAACTTCCGTGTAATCCGGAGCAGAGTCCAATACAAAGATGCCTTCAACATCATTGAGCGTGAATGGGGGTTTGTCTACTTCATCGAGGCGTTGTATAAGACGAGGCAAAGCATGATGAGGATGTGTGCCTCCAAGTTGTTCTCCAACCTTCTTCAAGAGTGAATCGAACTGTTTGGCGCCTGGGTCTTCATCCCACACCCATGGATTGTTCAATTCGCTCAAAGAGCGATGCAGAGAAAGAAGGCGTTCAGTCTGGTAAGAGGACCATTGCCGTTGAGGCTGGGGGGCGAACATCAATGGTAGTGAACCGGATTCAGCTGCCTTCTTGGTTCGAGCATGAATAGAGAGGAACAAACCGGCGCTGTTTGTAAGGAGCGGTGGTAGGCTTAGGTCGAGGATCATCAGGGGGATAAGGCGTTGTAAAGTGAGGTGATGCGTCGTATCAACCGGTATATTCGATTGGGCGAGTCGATGGAGTATCTGGTTACGACTCCCCTCATTCGGATACAAAAACAGGTGGTTCTCACACTCACCCTCGCACAACGCTTCAAGAAGCCACGTTGGAAGATTGTCTCCTGAAGCAATTGCTTCAAGAGTAATCTTTGGTGATTCTTGGCCTTTCATTGCGTCGCCTCAACCTCACCACAATTGCCGACTGTTCTTGAAGGCTCTCGGCATTTCCTCTGGAAAAAAATAACATCTTCAGCAGAAGTGCGTTTTTGGTTGTTTTCGAGGGTTTTGCTTACTTTGTTTATATACTGTTGAAGAGAATGTAGGTGTGGAGGCAAAACATGAAGCATTCTTGTTACAGCAAAATGAGTCATGATGAGCGAAAGGTTGAAATATTAGTCCATGCCATATACTAATGTTGGGCTGCCTAAAGTAGCCGTAGTGTGCATTTCGGCGAGAGCCGAGATGCCGTCAACCGCCGCTCAAGCCCGCCCACAAACCAACAACAAGAAGGGAGTTAATTAAGATGAAAGACGACAAGATAGGAAAGAAGCAAGAACTGACACAATGCGACGAGTGCTGCAGCAAAGAGTTGCAGAACGTACCTGAGAAAGGGGAAGTATGGTGTTTGGACTGTGGACTCGTACACAAGAGCCAAGAGATTGAAGCGAATGACAACGGAGCCGCCCTCTACGGAGAAGGCGCACATTACCAAGCTGTTCGTATGGATGCCGACCAAAACCTCGCAATGGGCAATACTGGCCCTAAGATGAAGTTTGGTTCTGCTGGTGTCAAAGACCGCCGCAAGTACTACTTGTTGGAAAAGATTGACCGCAGTTCAGTTCGCAACCCTCACCCGTTCGTTCGTCGTGTAAAGTCACTGATTGAGACTCTGTATGGCCGACATGCCCTTCACATCCTGGAGTGGTTGGTCGAGATGGCCTGCAGACCATTGAG
>DAMU01000041.1 GCA_002499705.1 Euryarchaeota archaeon UBA91 | reverse complement strand
CAATCCTTGATTGGAACTACCAAGCGGTTAGGACCTGTTGAACGTGCTGCTGAAGGTTCCTTGGAATATTTCTTATTCGAAAGATACAGTTTGTACACTTGGCATAATGGTTTGCTAAAACGTGCCTATACTCATCATCTACCGTGGAAGTATAGCACAGCCGAAGTTGAGATGCAAAGCAATACATTGCTCGATTCGTATAACCTCAACGTTAAGGATTCACTGCAACCTGAATACATTCACATGAGCCCGGGAGTTGAAGTTCAAACATGGAATATCGAGCCAATTGGGGTGATTGGATGACGCAGAAAGACACGCTCTTGATGGACGGAGATTGCGGCCTTTGCACCCATACCGCAGTCTTCCTGAACCCGCGCTTGAAGCAAGTAAACTCAGTTCGGTTTGTCGCCATTGAAAGTGATGAAGGTCGGAAACTCATTACCACATTTCCAGAAAAGTTCCAAGCTGCTGATTCGGTATATCTTATTCGTAACGGTAAACCCTACATGCGTTCAGCAGCAGGGATTCGCTGTCTTCTTTACATGAAATGGTATTATTCAATGTGGTTTCCTTTGGCTTGGATTGTTCCTTTACCGATGCGTGATATCGTCTATCGAATTGTTGCACGATATCGCCACAAGGTGTTTACACGCCCCGCAACCTGCATATTCCCTGGATTAAATATAGACTGAAACCTCATCATCTTGAACCGCTTGGGGATGTTATGACGCAGACTTGGGTTGTTGATTCCAACTGCTTCATTCACTTGGGTTCGATGGCTCCTGATAGTTTTGTTAAAGACGCAGCAAAGATTCTCCAAATCAATAATCAGATGCTTTTCGTGACGTCAGGTGTCCATGATGAGATCCGTAATGTTCGTTTTCAGCGCTGGTCTAAAAAACCGAAAGTGTTGGATGAATTTGAATCACTTTTGAACACAATCACTATCGATGATGGGCAAATTCGTGGTCTTGGCCAACTCATTGGGGAAAAGGCATCTCCTCAAGATGTAGACCTTTCTTTGATGGTTTTGGCGTCGCAACTGCATCGTGAAGGACGAGAGGTTATCCTCGTAACGGATGATTTCAAGATGACCACTTCTGGGGAGAAAGCCAATCTTGGGTATACGACATGTCCTCCTTCGACCTTTATCCAACGCTTGGCTGCTCAAAGTTCTTCAAAATACAAAGGGAAAATGAAGAGTCTTTCCCGGCGAGTCAGGGCTGCTGAGATGCGATATGCAATCAGCAGGGTTCACCAATACGATATTCAAGCCAAATTGACATGGATGGTTGATTCTCTGATTGAAGACCGTCCTCGTTCTCAGAAGCCATCTGCTCCTTCTGAAGTCAATCTCAAACGGGCACTTCAGCGCGCATTGGCTGGTGAGAATATTAAGGGAAGTCATTTGAAAAAATTGGGTTCTCTTCCGGATATTTGCAAACCCATACTTTCGTTGGATGCGCATTTATCGGAACTCACCTCAAACACGACTTCTGAACGTCTTCGCGATGCGTATGAAGAGACGCTTCTCTTACTCAGTGAAGTTCTCGAGGCGATAGGGCTTGATTTGGCTCCGCTTGATGAATCCTCTGCAGAACTTGCACATGGAGCATTGAGTGGATATCTGTATCGAACGGAAACGGCACTTGGTTTGATGGCCAAAATGTCCGGAAGAAGAGAAACTGCCCGATTGCACCTTTCTCGAGCACTCCAATCAGCCACGCTCATTGATGACTCTTTTGCCGAGATGCACGCTGTTTACCAGCTTGGCTTATTGGCCATTGCCTCAGACAAATGGGACCGTTCTGCCCGATTATTCGAAACTGCAGACCGGCAAGCACAATTGATTTCAGCCTCAAGATTACCGTATTTGGTCTGTGCCGGTATCTCACGCCATTTGATGGGTAATGTGCAACTTGCCGAACAACACATACATTCGGCGAAGGAGATTGTTTCCAGTGACCAAAAAGAGGCTTCATCTCAACTGATGAATCTTGGTGAAGCATTGTTGGCAATCGACCAACCGGGTTTGGCTCTCGAAGTTCTTGATGAAGCCATGGAATGTGCACTGCCTTATGACGCTCAAGACCAGTTACAAACGCTTTCTGAACATCTTTTGATGGCGAATGCAGCCATGACGCAAACCGATATGCTCCACCATGAAGGTCTCCGTTCTTTATTGGATGGTTTGAATCAATTATCCGATGAAGAGGCCGAAGAATTTGCTAAAAAAATCAAAGTCATTGAGCAACGTGCTGATGAACATAACCAGCCGTTTGAAGATACTTGGAAAGATTGGCAACCCTCAAGTCAATTGATTCCTAAAGATGCAACACTTCGAGTTGTACGTGCTGAAGTTGATGAAAATGAAGACACGCTCGTGGTCGTTCACCACCTTGAACTCGGCTCGATTGGTTTGTGGCTGCCGGAGGGGGAATGGAGCGTCTCTTCCGGACATCTGCTTTCTTTTGGCAATACTCGAGTTAAACTTGCCCTTCCCACATCTGAACTGCAAGAGCGGCACAGTATCAGAGGACTTGTGGCTGTTGAGGACACATCCCAACTACTTTTCAAAGCCCCTTCTGATGATTTTATTCCTGAAAGCGATGATTAAAATCCGATCAGATCGGTAACATATCTCACTGCTACAACAATAATCACTCCCAGAAATATCTTCATGAGTTGTTCTTCTGAAAGATACTTCATACCGTATTTGGCACCATGGCGCGAACCGAGGAGAGTTAAGGCCATAAAAATGAGAATCAGGAGGAACTCCTCTCCGAGTTTTGAATACATTTGTGAAGGCAGTGTCAGTAGATGAGCAAAGATGGCTACTGGAACAACCACCATCATGTAATGAAGACTTGTCCCAATTGCTTTCCGTGGTTCAACATCAGCAAATGTTCGGATTACTGGGACATAAATTACACCGGCACCAACTGCCAGTACGCTTGACAAAACCCCGCCAATACCAGAGCCAATCTGTAGAGGGATGTGTTGGATTTCTCGAGATTCCTTTTCTTTCTTTTCTTCCTTGCTTTCCGAATCAATTTTCATCTTCATAGCAGTTTTGTAAATTGCCCAAGAGATCATTACAATGCTCAACACTTTGAACACTGAATCCATTTTCTCTCCGATGAGAACGACGATGACTACGCCAAGAATTGCTCCGGGAATTGCCCCTCTTAGTCCGAGTTTAAGCGCTTCATCATCGTAATGCTGTTCCTTTCTGTGAGCAAGTCCGCTGCCCCAACTCACCACGGCAGTGAGTGAGAGTGAGACTGCAAAGAGAGCACCGTTAATTTCCCAACCAAGACCATAATGCAGCAAGGGAACAAAAATCATCCCACCGCCCATGCCGAGTGGTGCGAATAAAAACGCGACGATGAAAACACCGAGCGATATGACCAGCGTTTCAATAATCATGTTCTCGGCTCAATTTTCCTTTTCTACGCAGCATTCACCGAGCAGGGATAGTTATGGCAACAGTTCTTGCTTCATGACCTTGCCTCTCCTCTTCAAGAGCGAACCGATGGTTTGAAGTGTGAATGGTCTCACGTATTTCCATGTCAACAGCACTTTTGATTGCAGGCGCCATCGGTGGATTTCTAATTCTCATTTTCTGTATTTGGTTTTTCTCAACATGGAACCGTTTGATTAATCTAGAAGAAAACATCGAAAACTCTTGGGCTCAAATTTCTGTAATGCTCAAGCAGCGCTATGATATGATTCCAAACTTGGTCAATATCGCTAAAGGCATGGCGAATCAAGAAATCAAATTCTTTGACAAGTTGTTTGAAGCACGTGCTCTTGCAGCAGGCGCTTTACAAAATGGTGATGTCGCCGGAGTGGCACGAGCCGAGTCCGCATTTTCTGCGATGATTCCACGAATCAATATGATTGCAGAACAATACCCTGAACTCAAATCAGATTCTGGTTTCGTTAATATTCAAAACGAATTGGTAATAATGGAAAACACGATTGCTGACCGACGAGAGATGTATAACTCGACGACAACTTCCTTTAACAAAACCATCCAAATGATTCCTACAGTTTTTGTTGCCAACATGAAAGGTTGCAAGCGACGTGACTTGTTTGAAATCTTTGAACATGAGCGAGAGAATGTCATCATCGAATTTTGAGTAATCCAACTCCCACATGGGCGTAACTTAAACCTCAAGACGAGCAAGACAGGCCGGTGAAGATATGTTTCTAATCATTGGTTCAGGACATCTCGCTGTTCGTTTGAGCCAGTGGTGTGCTGAACGCCGCCGAAGTATTTTGATTGGTCTGGCAGATAATTTGCCATTAGATGGCCCGTTAGAAGGCTGTGAAATCATGGCACTCCCAAGCCCAACGCTGCTCAATACATTACCTCTTGATGCGCACAAGCCGACAGCAGTTCTTTTGCTCGACCCAGAGGCTTTGGCAGATGAAGACCCTGTTTCAGCCATCCAAAATCGCTGGTCTGACATTCCAATCTTGACAACTCTACCGCTTGAGGGAGATGGCGTTGACCTTGTCAGTGTTGACGATGTATCCTTTGCAGCAATGCAAGACAGGATTCGTTCATGGGAGAGAAAAGATGGAGCTGGCGTGGTCTTGCACTATCTTCAATCGATACCTGCCCAGTCAAAGGTCGCTATCTTTTGTCATGATAACCCTGACCCGGATGCGCTGGGAGCAGGTCTAGCAATGTATGAGTTGGTTAGGAGCATGAATTTAGTCCCCGAATTATTACACGGTGGACTGATTGAACACCAACAAAATAGAGCGATGGTTGGATTACTCGAAATTCCAGTGCGCCGATTGATTCTTGATTGGGAAGTACAAGATGTCTTGCGCGATGCAGCCGTCATCATCACTGTTGATTTCCATCGGCCTGGTGCGAACAATATCCTTCCTGATGACTGTGTTCCACACATTGTTCTTGATCATCATTCTGTGGATGAAGGCGTAGCAGCTGATATTTCGCTTGTACGACCTGAATTTTCTGCTACTTCCTCTCTTGTTGCGAGTCTCTTAATGAGCCTCAATCACCCGATTGATTCTCGAATTGCAACTGCATTAGCCTTCGGTATTCGAACAGACACTCTAGGCTTCACTCGTGACTTTAATCCCGTTGATATTCGTGCGCTCTCATGGCTGAATGCCTTTATTGACAAGGAGATGCTTCGTTCTATAGAAGAGCCTCCTCGGTCTCAAGAAACTTTGGAGTCCTTCGCCGAGGCGCTTGCTTCTCGGCAATTATTCGAATCGACGCTCCTCGCCCCTCTCTCTTCAATGCCGAATCGAGACTCACTGGCACAAATAGCAGATTTTCTTCTTCCTACTGAGGGCATCACTACCGTCGTCGTCTTCGGTCCACGGCGAGGGAAAATCATTCTCTCAGCGCGTTCGACAGACGAGTCACTTCACCTTGGGCGTCTCTTGTCTGAAAAATGGAGTGGGGGGTTATCGGGCGGTCATAAAGCACTCGCGGGAGGCCAAATACCGTTTGATGTCCTCCTTTCGACCGTTCCTCAAGATCCTGAAGAAGCCGAAAAAGTTGCGGTGAAAGCGATGGCCTCTGAATTAAAACTTTTATTTCAAACAGGGGTTGTAGAATGACTGAAACTCCGTTTGTCGATATCTCGGAAAAACTCCGAATTTTGGGTACTGCTCACGTCTCAACCGCCAGCGTGGAGGCTGTCCGTGAACAGATTTCCACCTACCAGCCAGATATTGTAGCGGTCGAATTGTGTTCATCTCGACATCAGGCACTCACAAGCAATAGGCGTCTTGACAAAGAAGGGCTGCTCAAAGTCGTCAAAGAAGGGAAAGCACCACTTGTTCTGCTTCAATCCCTTTTGGCCGCTGAACAGCGTAAGATGGGCTTGGATGAAGGCCAGCAACCTGGTGCAGAATTACTCGTAGCTGTTCAAGAAGCAGAAGCCGCCGACCTTGAAGTGGCACTCATCGACCGTGATATTCAGACAACATTGCGTCGAGCATGGAAAAAGATGCGCTTTCGAGAGAAGTTTCGGATTCTTTGGTCATTGCTCGGTGATGATGAAGACGAAGATGAAGATGGGCCTGGAGTGAATGAATTATTGGAAAACCAAGATTTGTTGAGTTCCTTGATGGAGGAACTTCGAACCTTTTCCCCTGGCGCTGGAGTTGTTTTGATCGATGAACGAGATGCTTTTCTGGCAGGCAAGATTTCGGCACTGCAAGGTTCTGAAAAGAAGATTCTTGCTGTAGTAGGTGCAGGTCATCTTAAGGGCATTGAGAAGCATTTGAATGAACAAACCTCGCCAAGCAAAGAAGGCTTGAAAGAACTTGACCACCTCCCTATACGAGGTCGTTTTGCGAAAAGTATTCCTTGGTTGATTCCCTTGTTTGTCATGAGTCTCATGGGATACTTCATCGCCACAGGTGAAGGTGTTAGCCTCATTGAGATGTTCACCGTTTGGACTGCAGCAAACGCAGTTTTTGCAGCACTTGGTTGTGCGCTTGCACGAGGCCATCCTTTGGCGATTCTTACTGCAGCGGCAGCCTCGCCCATTACCTCATTGAATCCAACTCTTGCAGCAGGTTGGTTCGCAGGATATGTTCAATTGAAATTGAGAGAACCAACTGCTGAAGACCTGCAACAATTTCTCAAACTCGAAAGTCTGGGTTCTTTTTGGAGCAATAAAGCAGGCAGGGTCCTATTGGTCACTTCGCTTTCAAACCTTGGCAGCATGGCAGGAGCATGGTTTGCTGCAGCGGGATTGTTGGGGAGTCTCGGTGCTTAATCCACGACATTCAGTACCTTAAACAAGTCAATATGTTCTTGAACATCGTGAACTCGAACGATGTCAATTCCTTCGTGAAAGGCAAATGCAGCGAGAGCGAGTGTACCACTGAGTCGGTCAGCGGGATCACTATGACCTGTTAACTGTCCAACAATTGATTTGCGTGACACTCCCCACAGAATGGCAAACCCCTCATCACCTCTCAACAACTCATGCCTTTGCAAAAGTTCAAGGTTATGTTCGAGGGTTTTTCCAAAGCCAATCCCTGGGTCCAAAGCAATACATTCAGGAGGATGTCCTGCAGCAACTAAAGCTCGTGCTGTCTCAAGTAACTGAGTACTTACTTCAAGCGCACAGTCCTGGTATTCGGGTTTTTCCTGCATAGTTTGAGGTGTGCCTTGCATATGCATGATGCAAACACCACATCCACTTTTAAGAACAACGTTCACCATTTCAGGGTCTCTCAATCCAGAGACATCATTGATGATATCTGCTCCAGCCTCAAGTGCGGCTTTTGCGACCTGAGGTCGTCGAGTGTCAATCGAAATGAGACCCTCTGAATGAGCACTGCGAAGTGCTTCAATTACGGGAATCACTCGATTCAATTCTTCCTCAATGGATACTGGTTCTGCGTTGGGGCGTGTTGATTCACCTCCAATGTCAATCCATGTAGCACCCATATCCCACATCTTCAGTCCTGATTGAACAGCAGATTCTACCGTTGTTTTTCGACTCGCTTCGTGAAAAGAATCGGGGGTGATGTTGAGAATTCCCATAACGTGACATGCGTCAGTCTCGTTGCGATAAAGGCCAGCGGAAATGCGGTTTCGGTGATGACTCGAAGGTGCCAAGTCGCCGCCCATGAACCCCTCGTGTTCGGCAGATTTGATAAGATGTGAGTGTCAAGGTGCAATATGTCCGGTGATACTATGGAGAGTTCTTTAGAGGAATCTGGACTAAACGAAGGCATGTATGATGCCCATGCTCCAAGTGAGCACAACAGTGAACTGGCAGACCGCTTGATTCGCCGTCTCAAAGTGAAAGATCATAATGCAATTTTTGAAATGATTTCAGGAAAGGCTTACTACGGTGGAAGTCTCTTGATGATTCTTATTTTCTTTTATTGGATTTTCATTCATTCTGCAAACGATAATGCGGACATTGGCGTCTCGATTTTACTGGATTTAAGTTTCCCTGATGTAGCCATTGCAGTTATGCTCTCTGGACTCGCTTCGGCATTCTTTAGAGATTACAGTCGTGAGTTAGGCCAACTGCTTCCATCTCTCCTCTCAGGTGCAATGATAATCATCTGTGGATTTTACTTCCTTGAACCACTGGTCTATGGTTTTGTGACCAATGACCTTGAAGCCCAAACAGCAATTTGGCGCAGCGTTCGAATTGGTCTTTTGTGGGGTGGTGTAACCTATTGTGCTCATTTCCTCGTCGATGCCTCACTTCTGTTGTGGTTGAAACAATTCTGTGCTAATCACGATATTGACATCTCACCTTTGAGTGAAGATTCGAACAGACCTGCAGAAGAAGAATCAACTGCTTGAGACTGCACCTTTCTTGTAGGATTGTTATCTCGACGAATCATGACAGGGGAACGAGTCGATGTTTTACGACTGGGCTATCGGCTTGGCCGAGACCCTCGTATAACGACTCACTTGGCTTTAGTAGGGCGTGCTCTTGGCGCTGACCGCTTTCTTTTGGCGGGAGATGAAGACCCGAAGATGTTTGAAAATTTAGAATCAGTAGCGAGCCGTTTTGGTGGAGGTATGGATTGCGAGCACATCAAATCACCAATGGGTTGGCTTCGACGATTTGTTGAGGAAGATGCTGGCGATGGAGCCCCAGGTGTTGCTGTCCATCTTACAATGTATGGCGAACCGTTCCGTGAAGCTATTCCTCGAATGCGAAGGGACCGTCCAATGGTCATTGTTGTCGGTGGTGCGAAAGTCCCCGGAGATGTTTTCAAACACTGTCAATACAACATTGCAGTAGGAAACCAACCGCATTCTGAAGTTGCTGCTTTAGCCCTGTTTTTGGACGCTTGGTATGGTGAAGCGGGTAGCCATCGAACGTTCGATGATGCTCGGCTCATTATTCAGCCAACGGCCAATGGAAAGAAGGTTCGAGATTTAGATCGTGAAGAAGAAGAATAAATCTCTTCACTTGCTTTTCTGCACACGAAATGACACCGTATTCAAGTCCTCTTGAAAAGTCAATTTTCGCACATGCTCCATGCCAATCATTATGGGGGTTCGTTTTCGACCAAAATTGATGTCGGGATTGGATTCACAAACCGGCACCTTTAGTCCGGGTCAAAATCAACGTGGAGTTTCCGACGCTCCAGCCTTTACTGATGCCGCCGATGGCTTGCTTTATGGCGTCGAGTTGCCGCCTTCTGCTGAAGGTGCAGGCATACTGCTCACCGCAGACGGCGGTCGGTATCATGGCACCTTATTTGGCGCCCAAGGTCACGGCGAAGGTGAATTGGTCTTTACCACTGGGATGATGGGTTATCAAGAGTCATTGACCGACCCTTCTTTCGCCGGTCAAGTCTTGACGTTCACCTATCCACTAATTGGCAATTATGGCATCCATTCTGGCGCATCAGAATCAGCAGGCGTCTGGCCCAGAGGTGTTGTCGTTCGTCATGCTATGCACCAACCAGACCACCGGCATTCAATTGCCCCAGTCGCAGATTTACTTCGGTTACACAATGTTCCCGGTATTGAGGGGATTGATACTCGGGCAATCACTCGAAGAGTTCGTGAACTCGGAACCGTGCTTTGTGTCTTCGGACCTCTGGATGATGAAGAACTTCTGCAGCAACGCCTCAAAGTCTTGACTTCTCCTGACCTTGAGGACTTGGTAGACCAAGTTTCACTTTCCACTCCTGTCATTCTCAACCCCGGTGCTTTAGATGCACTCGACCAACCTTTGCCACGCCTTGGAGCACTTGATTGTGGCATCAAATACAACATCCTACGAAACCTCTGTCTTCACTTTGAAGTGGTGTGGTGCCCACCTGAAACATCCTTTGATACGCTTGTCCATGAGTATCAAATCGATGCATTGTTCTGTTCTAATGGACCTGGTGACCCCGCACATCCAGGTAAAGCGACGCTTGCTCGTAACACCTTGGCGCAAGCAGTTCAAGCAAAATTACCCGTCATGGGCATCTGTTTAGGCCACCAATTGATGGGATTAGCATCCGGTTTACAGACCTACAAAATGCGTTATGGTCACCGAGGCGCCAATCAACCGGTTGTCGATTTGAAAACCGGACTTGTCTCGATTACCAGCCAAAATCACGGTTTTGCAGTAGCAGACCCTGATGCAGGTATGCTCGCAGCTCACCCAAGCGGAGCATGTTCACCGCCCGGCGTCAATCAACACGGTGCCGAAGTAGTCGTTCGATTTGTCAATGCAAACGATCGAACTGTTGAGGGTCTTGATCTTGTTGGCCATCCCTCGTTCACTGTTCAATTTCATCCTGAAGCGTGCCCAGGCCCACACGACGCAGCACCTTTATTCAAGCAATTCCGTGGAATTGTTGATGAGGCATTAGGAGGGCGGAATTGATGCCTCGTAGAGACGATCTCAAGACCATTCTGGTTCTTGGCAGTGGTCCAATTAAAATCGGGCAGGCAGCAGAATTTGACTTTTCAGGAAGCCAAGCGGTACGAGCATTGAGGGAAGATGGTTACGAAGTCATCTTGGTCAACTCGAACCCTGCGACAATTCAAAACGACCCAGAGATGGCCGACAAGGTCTACATCGAACCCTTGCTTCCAGATACTGTTCGTCGGATTTTGGAAATTGAGAAACCCTGTGCACTGCTTGCTGGTATGGGTGGTCAGACCGCCCTCAATATTGCCAGTGAATTAGCTCATGACGGTTCCTTAGAACGTATTGGAGTGGAATTGATTGGCTCTGATTTAGATGCTATTGACAAAGCAGAAGATAGAGAATTGTTCAATCAAGTTTGTAATTCAATCAACCTTCCAATATCCAACGCACTTGCATGCAACTCCATGGATGAAGTGATTGCAGCGGCAAATACGATTGGCTCTTGGCCGATTCTCATCCGCCCTGCATTCACCCTCGGAGGTCTTGGTGGCGGTACCGCTTGGGACATGGGTCAATTGGTGGAAATCGCAGCACTTGGATTGCGTAATTCTCGTATCAACCAAGTCTTGATCGAAGAATCCATTCTTGGTTGGCAAGAATTGGAGTACGAAGTTATGCGGGACGGTGCAGATAATGCAACCATCGTGTGTACGATGGAAAATATTGACCCGATGGGCGTTCACACCGGTGAATCAACCGTTGTTGCTCCTTTGCAGTCCTTCTCTGATGCCGACCACCAAATCTTGCGTGACCAAGCGCTCGCTTTGATTCGTGAACTGAACATCAAAGGTGGATGTAATGTACAATTCGCTTTCAACCAATCAACTGGCGAGATACGGGTGATTGAAGTCAATCCACGTGTATCTCGCTCCTCGGCGCTTGCAAGCAAGGCGACTGGCTATCCTATCGCTCGAATGGCGGCTAAAATTGCAGTTGGCTATACCCTTGATGAACTACCAAACCCAATCACAGGAGAAGGTACAACAGCCGCTTTTGAGCCTACGCTGGATTACTGTGTTGTCAAAATCCCTCGCTGGCCCTTCGACAAATTCCGTACTGCAGACCGAACACTTGGCACCTCAATGAAATCCACTGGAGAAGTGATGGCAATTGGAAGAAACTTCGAGGAAGCATTCCTCAAAGCATGGGCTTCACTTGAGCAGGGTTGTGCTCACCCTCGCCCGCTCACTCGTGCCGATGAATCCGAAGGTGAAGGAATGGCAGAACGTGCGTTAACCGCTTTACCAGATTCTACACTGGTCGAATGGTGTCGAGTTGCCACTGACCGTCGAATGGGTGCCTTAATCGAAGCGTTCAGGCGAGGTTGGAGCGTTGAAAAGGTCCACGAAATCACCCGTATCACTCGGTGGTTCCTGTATCGCTTTGAGAACATTGCACAAATGGAAAAAGAAATCACTTCGACATCAGCTCTTCCAACTGAATTAAACCGAGAGCAACTTCGTTCATGGAAGAGTCACGGTTTCTCTGATGCTCACATTGCTGATGCACTATCGGCCTTCCCTCCTACCGGACCTCGCTCGTTAGCATCAGGTCGTGATGAAGATGCTGTCATGCGCCGTCGTCACGCACTTGGCCTTCATCCACGTTTCCGAATGGTCGATTCTTGTGCAGCAGAATTTGCTGCTAAAACGCCATATTATTACTCGACATACGAGATGGATGATGCCAAGGGAATCGACATTCTACCCGACCTTGAATCACGAACCAAAGAACGTTTGGTTACTGTTGGAAGTGGTCCGATTCGAATTGGCCAAGGTATCGAATTCGACTACGGATGCGTCCATGCTGTCAAGGCTATTCGAGATGCTGGTAAGGATGCGATTATCATTAACAACAATCCAGAAACCGTGTCAACCGACTTTGATACATCCGACCGATTGTATTTCGATCCGTTGACCCTTGAGTATGTCACGGAGATTCTTCTTCGTGAACAAGCGCATGGGATTCTACTGCAATTTGGAGGACAAACTGCAATCAACTTGGCTTTGCCTTTAGAAGAAAGGCTTCCGCTATTGGAACACCTTGGCCTTGACCTTTCGATACGAGGGACCTCTTGCGATGCGGTTGATGAAGCAAGCGACAGAGAACGGTTTGAAGCGTTTGCAAAGCGTGCTGGATTGCGTATGCCAAATGGGACCACCGGCACCAGTGCAGAAGATGTACGCAAAGCGGCGATGGATATTGGCTTCCCAGTTTTGATTCGACCTTCGTATGTTTTGGGTGGAAGAGGCATGGAGATTCTCTCGAATGAACAACAACTGGAAGCATACCTCAAAGAGGCATACTTGGCGCCAGATAAGCCACTTCTCATCGATGATTATCTCGGACATGCTACCGAAATTGATGTTGATGCAGCATGCGACGGAGAGGAGGTTTTGGTCGGTGCGATTATGGAACATCTGGAGGAGGCAGGGATTCACTCAGGAGATTCGACTTGTTTCATTCCAGCACAGAACATTTCTGAGGCCATGCTTGAAAAGATTGCTGAGCAGACTAAAATCATCGGTCTGGGCCTCAAGATTAAGGGATGTTATAACATTCAATTTGCACTTCAAGGTGACGATTTGTATGTGCTTGAAGTCAATCCTCGATCGTCACGAACAGTACCCTTTGTCGCAAAGGCAACAGGACTTCCAATGGCACGAATTGCTGCGAACATCACCATTGGAATCCCACTTTCAGAGCAAGAGATACCTCGCCGAACGTCCGGTCAAGTATGCGTCAAGGCTCCGGTATTCCCATTCATCAAACTACGCGGACTTGACCCTGCTCCAGGGCCGGAGATGAAATCAACCGGCGAAGTCTATGGCTCGGATGTTTCTGCCGACCGCGCATATCTCAAAGCTCGACTTGCAACTGAAGTACCCGTGGCAACTTCAGGTGGTGCTTATTTGACTGTGCGAAATGAAGACAAGCAAGCCCTCATACCCATCGCGCAAGACCTCGCCGAACTCGGTTTCACCCTTTATGCGACACCAGGAACATGCGATGTTCTGCGGGAGGCTGGAGTTCCTGTTACGGTTGCGTATCGTATTGCTGAGAAGAATCATCCAGATGCATTAGACCTGATGCGTCAAGGTGAAGTTTCGTTCATCGTCAACGTTCCAACCGTTTCAGGCGGGGCAGTTCGAGATGGAAATATGATGAGAAGGTTGGCAGTTGAAATGAACATTCCTTTCGTGACCACGTTACGAGGTGCGAAAATGGAAGTCGCTGCAAGTAAAGCTCGTTTGAGTGGTTCACTGGAACCTCGAAGGCTAACAGTGCATTACTGATCAACAAGCAGAATATGCTTCAATGATATATTTGGTCAATGGGCTAGTCCATGCCAATTCACTGATGCCTTCTTCGCCTTCAACATCAAAGATTCGCACAACATCTCGAACTCGAACGTTGCCTGCTGAAGAGCGTGCCAAAATGGTTGCAGGCTTGATTTGTTTGCCGGTGCCATGAGGGTCGTAAACGGTGTCAAGTGCTTCTTTGAGGAACCAGTCTGCTTTTCCTCCAGCCTCTCCATCGTATTTCTTGACGACTTTCTTTGCGCCAAACATCCCACTTGATTTTTTCTTTTGAGTGCCGGATGCTGCTTTGTTAGCAGCGGCCTTCGTCGATGAAGATGAGCCCTTGGATTTTCCAGATTCGGCTTTTGCTTTCTTGGGAGTGCTTGCAGCAGAACGTCCTTTGAATTCCTCTTCAAGTTCAGCACGGACTTCTTTTTCGATTTCACTGCGAATGCTCTTTTCAAGTTTGGAACGGAGTTTATCTTCGATTGCAGCGGGATCGCCATTTGCGAGTTTGTTAAGAGCGTCATCACGTTCATCTTGCATGGCTTGCATGACGTTGATGTAGTGGGCAGCGACCTGAATGAGCGAGGTTTCCATCGAGGCTTCAAGTTGCATTGAGACAACTTCACTTGAGGAGTCACGCCACTTTCTCCATTGGAGCATGGTATTGGCGTGAATATCTGAACCACACTTCGGGCAGAAACTTCGCTTGGGTGGTTTGAGGACAGGGATTGCACGCATTGATTCAGGGTCAATTCCTTCATGCTCTCCACTCGCAACATCGTGAATGTGCGTTGATGCTTCCATACCGTTGTCCATCGCTTCACGGAAGAGTCCTTCTTTGAGGTCTAATTTTCCAGATTGAATCAAATCCCAACCATTTGTACCTCGAACAACTGCGCGAACGGCTGCGTTGGCTGCAGGTGAATTGCCCCATTCGTGGTTCGAAAAGATAGAACTTGCAGACGTATCATTGACTTCCATTGCAAATGCATCAGACAGGTCAACATCTTCACCTTCAGCAGGTGCAGCGATTCCCAAAACAATTGGATTTGCACCGTCCTCAATCTTAGCAATCATATCGAATTTCTCAGCCATTGAGAGGTCGTCACGAACTCGAATGACCTCTTTTAACTGATTTAAGTCGTGGCCAGTAGCCGTAATTGGGCCATTGATCGTCAAATCATGGCCGCAAGAGAGACAGAACTTGGCAGCGGCTTCCACACCTGCTTCACAAGTTGGACAGTAAACCCCCGCCATGTTTGCCAATGGTTACCGACTACTTTTCAAGTGTGACGGTCATAAGTACCTAAAAAAGGTCGAATCAACCGAATATGTGAACAAACCGTCACTCAAGGAGTTGGACACAGGCTTTGAGCAGTGAGAGAATCTCTTCTTTGTCCATCTCGGCAAGGATTGGTGCCAATCGTGGGCCTCTTTCTACGCCCATTAAAGCGGCATAGGCTACTTTGAAAGCACTTCGAGGTGACTCATCCAGATTCTTTGCAGATTGTGGAATACTTGCACCGATTTCATCACTACTCCATTCGCATGCACTCAGTGATTCAACTAATTCTTTGAGAATACGACGTTCGACTTCGTTGAGTTCATTCAGCATCTTTGCATTTGGTTGCTCCAAGATATTGATTCGCATCTCTTCAGGGAAGTGGGAGGATTGAATCCAATGGCGCATTCGGTCAAGTCGGTCTTGCAATTGAGATGTTGTCTCTGTAATCGCTCCAGAGGCTTGTAAACTGGCCCACACATCCGCATCGTTCTTTTTGGTTTGAGCCAACAGAGCAAGGTGTCGGAAGGTTACAGCAGTTGCTTGAATGTCTTGACCAGAAACCACTGCAGCCATTCGCATTGCTCCGGCAGCATCTTCAATTTGCACTTTTTGTCGTCGAGAGAGATCGTCTTGAGCCAATTCCTGCTCAAAATTACGTGACGAGAGGCGTTCAAATTCATCTGCTAAGGTGACAAGCCCCATTCCAGTATCAAAATCAATCGCTTTATTCGGTTTTGATTTGGCTATTAGAAGGCGTAGGATTTGAGGTGGTACAAGTTCAAGAGCTTCAATTGGACCAATTGTATTACCTGAAGAGGAGGACATAGCACCTTTTCCTTTGAGACTAATCCATTCATAAACAAGTGGATGAGGAGGTTCATGACCAAGGATCTGGACGATTTCTCGACCGGTTGAATATGAGCCGCCAGCAGCGCCGTGGTCTTTTCCAAACGCTTCACAGGTGACGCCAACCCATCCCCATTTGGCAGGCCAATCAATGCGCCAGGGCAATTTTCCTTCACCCTTGGTAAGGTCTGAAGAGCCCGATTCACCGTATTCATCTTCCCAATGGACAAGTGGATATTCGTAACCAGTGACTCGAACTTTATCCAAGCCTCCACGAGAGTTCAATGGACTCCAAGGAAACCAATCTGCTGGTAATTCTCGACCAGAGACGCGTTCAATCGTCTCTCGAATTTCATCCGCTTTGTCACAAGCAATCTTTGAAAGTTCATTGAAGCGGCCGCTTCTATAGGATTCAAGGTTGTCAATCAGTCGAGGGCGAACTCCAATCTCTTCAAGTGCCTTGAGAAACGGTTCAAGGAAATGGTTTGCATACGTCCAGCCTTCATTGTTAAATCGCTCCCAGTCAGGGTTTCCATCTTCCTTTGGGGCCGGAATTGCACCCAATTGATTTCCAACAAATTGTTCGTATTCAGGGCCGAGGAACTCATACACCTTCCGCAATGGGTCTGCACTGTCAATAATAAATACAAAATCAACGTTCAATCCGGCGTTTCGGGATGCTCTGGCAATCATGTCACCCGTGAGAATCTCACGCAGATGTCCAATGTGAAATTCTCCACTAGGTGTGATGCCGGTTGAGACAACATGCGTATCGCCCTTGTGAGCGAGCGCTTGTGCTGCAACATCTGCCCAGTGCATGTATCCACCTCAAACAGGAACAGCTCGAATGATACCACGAAGTGGGACACCGTCGATTTCGTTACGATCGGTTTTGTTGACCAAAACTATGGCAAGACCGACTTCTCCTCCTGCTGCACGAATGGCTCCAATTGTTTTCCCCATCGTCGTTCCTGAAGACAATACATCGTCGATGATGACGACTTTCTTTCCTGAAACTTGACCGTATTTACTTGACAAAACACCTTGGCCATCATCGCCTTCGACGTTTCGATAAATGGTGACTTCAGAACCTAAGCAGCGAGCAACCTCGTGGGCGAAAGTGATTCCGTTAATCGAGATTCCAACAATGGTATCAATATCTTGAGCACCGAGTTCTTCATCTGCAATATCAGCCATAATGGTGCCAATTGCTGCGATTCGTTCTGGGCGGACACCGATGCTTCTCCAACCAATGAGGACATCAGAAGGCCTCTCGCCAGTTTCACCTTCTGTTAAGAGCCAAGAAATGGTGTCTTGGGAAAGGGATAACTCATCGGCAATTTGCTGAGAATTCAATCCTTCTTTACGCAATCCAAATGCTTGTGCTCGCATTTCTTCAATACTCGATGCCATTGTACTCATTCGGGGGTAGAGTCACTAACTCATCAACCCTTTGCATATTCACTATCTCAAGCCCCTAACATGCAGAGTCTCCAAAGGCTTCAAGAAAGAGCGACACAGGCCATCGTCTATGAGCGACTTTGATTATGAGTCCTTGCTCGACAGAGCACGGGAAAATATTCCTGAAGAAATCTCTTCTCGATCCCGATGGCGACTTCCAGAACCGCAAATTCTTATCGAAGGTCAAAACACGATTTTTCGTAACTTCAACGAAGTTGTTTCAATGATGGACAGAGACGATAATCACGTGTATCAATACATCTTGAATGAACTTGGAACATCAGGTTCTCGTGACGGACCTCGTGCCCGATTTAAGGGACGTATTCCTCCAAAAAGAATCAAGAAGACGATTGTCAATTACGTCAATGCCTACATCAAGTGCACTCAATGCGGAGCGCCGGATACACACTTCATCAAACACGACCGAACAACGTTACTGAAATGCCAAGCATGCGGTGCAACTCGTCCAGTGAAACTGTGATGTTCACTCGAGGTAAAATCGCATCTCATCGATGGCTTTTTTCTTAACCGATGGAATCGATTCAGGATATCCTGCCTTCAGCAATCCAATGATTCGCTCTTCTGTTGAATCGATATCTAATGCGGCGTAAAATTCGCCGTCTCTGGTCAAACCACCCGTACTCCATTGGCATCCGATGTCATGATTCCAAAGTGCCAAAACAGCATTGTGTAATGCACAGACCGATGCAGCATAGTCTTCTTCTTCACGGAAGGCATCTTCCGAGTTTCGTAATGATGTGACGGCAATGAGAGCAGGAGGTGAGAGTATTTTTGTTCGTGCCCGTTCAAGTATGGATTCATCAACATCGGGCTTGTTCGCTTTTTTCCTTGCCAACCTCTCCACTGCCGGAAGAACTTTTTTTCTCGTATTGGGACCGAGGACGTAGAACTTCCAAGGGTGGGTATGTTTGTGACATGGGGCATGGCGAGCAGCTTCAAGCGCCTCTTCGATAATGTGGGCAGGAATTTCTTTAGATTGGAATTTATAGACAGTTCTGCGCTCAATCATGTTGTTGAGGACTTCAGACATTCGATCACTTTTCCAAAAGAGAGATCTTCTCGGCAAGAGCGATATCCGCTTCAGTAACTGCTCCAACATCATGTGTGAACAATTCAATGATAACGTATCCCCATCCGAAATGCAGTTCAGGATGGTGATTTTCTTGTTCAGAAAGAACAGATACACGGTCAATGAAGACTTTCGCACTTGCAAAGTTCTCAAACTTGTATTCGGACATGAGGCGTCCGTCGACGATGTCCCAACCTTCGGGAGTCTTCATCCTCTCAACCCCAGAGGTGAGCATCGTCACTGCCTTCGCTTTCCTTCTCTACTTTCTCATGGAGTTTCGAGCGTCGCTTCATGTCGGCTCGCTCAAACGCAAGGAGTTTCTTGTCATCGATGTATGCAGGTCTGGTGTGTGCAACCAGCACGATTCGAGCAATGATGTCCCGAGCAATGAAGTGAGTTCGGCCATCTTCAGTGAGCAACTCAATGCTTGATTTTCCAGACGATAGGAGTCGGCCACAGAGCCAAGTTTCTTCGTCAGATACAATAGAACGAGCATCCAAGAGAATTTCGACCAAATCGTCTCTGCGCAAGCCATGCCGGCGCTTTAGTAAATCTCCATTGTGGACATCAACGAACTCTGAAAGTTTTGGAGACCCCATTCCTTCCCATAGCGATGCTGCCCAGTCCGGTAGTTCAATTCCTTGCTTCTTCTTACTCGCCATGTACCGTTCACGCGGCGAGGCTACTTGAACCTCGCTCCTTCAAACTCATGAAACAAAGATTGGCCCCTTCTTCAACGGATGTCTTCATCAAGGGTGGGCGACCGGCTAAGGATGGGGAGTAGTGTATGAAAGTCTCATGGCGAAAGCTCCCCACAGTTCTTCTTGAGGAAGAAATTCTCGACAAAGCCTTCTCTCGTGCCAAGAAGGCAGCCGACCGTGTCGATGATTCAGATCGGATTTTCAGAGTCCGAAAGCAGATGAACAGGATGGTTCAAACGGCTGCTGATATCATCGCAACGACGTTTCAAGATACGGTCAATACGTGGCCATCTCTGGACCAATCACCGCAATTTGACATCTCGATGATTGATGCATGTGTTGGTTGTGATGATTATAGGCACCACCTTTCCATGCTTCAGTGGGGCGGCAAACAAGTGCTCAACATCGCTGGTCAGAACAGCAAGAAAATCGTTCGAACAGCGCGCACAGATCTGATGCACGATGCTCGTAGGGAAGCCTACGGTCGAATCTCTTCCATCATGCGTCGAGTTGGTCCATCTTTGGAATGGTTAAGTTCTGCCCGTGAGACGCTTAAGCGACTTCCAACAATTGACCAAGTACTCCCGTGTATTGTCGTATGTGGCGCTCCGAATGTCGGCAAGTCTGCGTTTATCTCAGCACTCAGTTCCGGTAATATGGAAGTCAACCACTATCCGTTCACAACCAAACAAATACACGTTGGACACTTTGAACATCGCCGTCTTCAATATCAGTTGGTTGACACTCCTGGTCTTCTCGACCGACCTATGGAAAAGCGTAATTCTATTGAACTTCAGGCAATTGCAGCATTGGAAAATGTTGGCTCATTGGTGCTTTTCCTTATGGATGAAAGCGAAGATTGTGGAACCAGTATTGAAGAGCAACAGCATCTTCTTGAAGACGTTCAAAACCTTCTCCCTGGCACCGATTTGATGATTGTTACATCCAAAGCCGATCTGTTAAAACCGCTTCCAGAACATTGGGAAGAGGTTCATTCTGCGGAACAGGCGTGGCGTGATGACGGCGCTGAAGGCGACCCTGAACTGCCGCTGTTGTATGACCCTAAGGGGCGAGTTACGATGTCGGCAACCGAATTTGTCGGTATGGATTCAATGCGGTTGGAAATTGTTCGTCGAGTTAAAATTGCTCGACCAATCAATCCAATGGAATTGCCTGATGGCTGGTATCGTCGAGACCAATGATCACATTTGTTCGATAGGCACGATGCCTAATCCTTCCATGCTTGTGCGCATCAGACTTCTCGCAATTTCTGATAATTGAAGGTTGAATACATCGAGTTCTCCATCCTTGAGGATCATACAATCTCGATAGAAACTGTTGAACGAGGTCGCTAATTGCAACAGTTGGTTAGCAAACAGGTGAGGTCTTCGGTCGTTGACGGCTTTGGACAACACATCGGAATGAACGCAAATGGTTCGCAACAATTCAACCATGCCTTTTGGCATCACTGCGGGCGGCACTGCATCCGTTCGAGACAAGTTTGCCTCCACATCAACACCTTCTTTCTCGCACTTTCTCGCTATAGAGCAGGCTCTTGCGTGACTATACATGATGAAAGGGGCAGAACCACCCTCAAAGGCCAATGCTTCTTCCCAACGGAATGTGAATCCTTTGTCCGGACTCACTTTGATGATGTTAAAACGCACTGCTGAGGTCCCTGCAGCCTCTGAAATAGAGGAAATCATTGCTTCAGAATAATCAGGATGTAATTCTCGGACAACTGCTGCTGCTTGAGCTTGCGCCTCTTCCAGTAAGTCATCCATGTACACGACGTTGCCTTTTCGGGTTGACATTTTCCCTTCTGGTAACTTGATGAAGGAGTAGAAAAGAACATCAGGAACCTTTTCGCCAAGTTCTGTTAACGTCATACCAACCTGCTTTGCTTGCAGTTTGTGGTCTTCACCAAGAACATTGATCAGTTGGTTGCACTGCTTCCATTTCCACATGTGGTAGGCAATGTCTCGAGTAGCATACAGCGAAGAGCCATCTCCACGGCGGAAAAAGAACTCTGTTTTTCCTTTCAATCCTCGTGCACCGAGGTCCAAGAACTCAGCACCGTTATCCGCGACGCCATGAATCTC
>DAMU01000075.1 GCA_002499705.1 Euryarchaeota archaeon UBA91 | reverse complement strand
ACTCCGCCGCACATAGCCATAGAAAGCGGGTAGCCATTTGGTGTTCCGCTTTGTCCTAAGTCGAATTGATTCCATGTTGTTCCATCCCAGTGTGACACTGCCCCGCCTTGGAATTGTCCAAAGCCATTGACATCGCCACCGCCAGTGACAAGATGTGTACCATCTGTCCATAATTCGTAGATTCTACTTCCAGCATTATTTGGTAGTCCGTTTCCTTCTTCCCAAGTCGTAAGCCACTGGTTTGAGGTCTCGTTGTATCGCGCTACACCGTCTTCGGTTGCGAACAAAACCTCTCCGTTGAATTCGAGTATTTCTCGGATTGGGAAATCAAAGTCATCATCATCCCATGTGTCTATTGTCGTACCGTTAGGAGCGATGAGTTCGAGGTTACTTTCACCCCATGAAACCCACATGTTGCCAGAGGTGGATTCGTATGCAGTGACTCTGTCTACCTGCCCAATCGGCAAGATACTGTTCTCCCATGATCCGCTTGAAATGTCCCATTGCGCAATTCCACCAGAACCATCAGTATTCCACCATTGTCCAGAAGAGACACTCACCATGAGTTTGCCATCAACGATATTCATGCCGTTTACGTCGCCACCGTTTTCATTCACTTCAGCTCCAGCATCTAAGGAACTCAAACTCGCATAGTTGGCAATATCAATGCGGAATACATTATCGCTGCTGGTGCGGTCATTGTAGTACATGATGTCTCCATCGACAATCATGTCGTGGGGATTGCCGTTACCGGCAAACAAATTACTTGACTTTTCTATATCATAGACTTCCGCTCCAGTCGTCGTATTGAGCAGTTGGAAACCGTCATCACCGCCGATCCAGATTTGTCCAGGATTGATATCGGCGACTAAGCCAGTTACCTCTTCGTTTCCACCGTCCAATACATTGTCTTCAGTCCAAAGAGTAAGCCAGGCATTGTTCGGCATATCGTAGCGGGCAATACCTATTCCGTCAAGACCGATGTAAGCGATATCGCCAATGACTTCAACAGGTGCGTTTTGGGTTTGTTCTCCAGCTTCCCATTCTCCAATAACTTCGTAAGGAGATGCAGTGATAATGCCGACTCCAGATGTTGTGCCTCCGAAAACATATCCATAACCATCTGCTTCAACAGAGTAAGTTGCCCAGTTTGGCATACCATCATACACGTTCAAGCAATCCGGGTCTGAAGAAGACACTTGACTGCTCGACCATGCGCATACACCAATGTTCGTAGCAACATAGACGGTTCCACCTGAAACAGCGAAATCAAAATATTGTTGAGGTCGTGTATCCCAGTTCCGGCCTGTTTGGAATGAAGAAGAACTTGAACCATCCCACTTGACTGCGCCATTGCCGGTTCCAATGTAGAGGTCGCTTCCATCCGCCTCGAGAGCATAGATATTATCGCTCGGGAGTATTCCGGTTGAAGATCCTTGACCTGGACCGTTACCCGAGGTTACCAGAGGCGTCATCAATTCACCAGTTGCAAGGTCTTTTCGAGCAACTCCATACCCAGGGATTCCAAAGTAAAGTATGTCTCCAGTAACGGCCACAGGGACATTATCTGCCCCGTTTACTCCGGTTGAAATCCACGGAGTGAGCCATGTGGCGTTTGACAAATCGTAGCGAAGTATGCCCTCGCCATCGGTTGCTAAATGAACGATATTGCTGAACAACGCCAAATCAACAGCCTCTGTATCATATTCGGGTGTAGCGGGCGTAGCACTGCCGGTAAGGTCGACAGCAATCATTTGACCTTCGCCGGTAATTCCAACAGCAGTTGAGCCATCTGAATCAACTTTGATTATATCGTCACTGAGCAGCCCGGTGTTCGTGGAATCCCATGTTTGTAGCAATGTTCCGTTGTTGTGCATTTGATGCAATCCGTTTTCTGAAGCAATGAATACATGTGAACCGTCGTTCATCAAATCGTTGACGGTTGTTCCAATGTAGACGGGCTGGAGCCATCGTGAGGCTTGTGTGTCAAATCGATTCATGTAGTCATCAGCAGCGACAAAGACCACTCCATTCAGTTCAGTTGCGTCTTGCATGCCGGATGAAGTAGGGCCACTTCCAATCAGAAGTGAACCGGTTTGAAGAGGCGATGAACCCGGAGTTAATTCAGCGAATGAACCGAATCCGTTCCCAAGTAACAATGTCTCATTTGCGGGGGCTCGAGCACCAGCAGCAGGCCAAACAATGAAGTCGCGCCCATCTCCAGTCAATCCAAAACTCGTGATCGGTTGAGTGGAGCCAAAGACGCCAACACTCGTATCGTATTCATGCAGTGTGTCTCCACTCAAAATGAATAAATCATTACCAGATCGAGCCATTCCGTTGATGGTGTTGCTGGTGAGCCAGTTCCCATCATTCCATGTTGAAAGCCAGAAGCCAGAACTCCAATCGTATCGTGCTAAACCTTCACTTGGTGAGGCGAGTAAGAGTTGATTTCCTGAAACCATCATTTCAGTAATTTCATCGGAGTGAAGGCTGTTAGCGGTCGACCAGGTTGAAAGTGCGCTACCGGAATTTAAATCCCATCTTACGACTCCTTCATCGTCAAAAGAAATGTAGAGGATATTGTTCACTTCAATCATGTCCAAAGCTGCACCCGATGTGGATTTTGTCATTGGGAAGTTCCAACTCAAACCATCCCACTGAGCAACACCGTCTTGGTTTGCAGCATACACATTCCCATCAGAGGCAATCATGAATTTGTCGAGAGGTAGCTGATTGATTGAAGGGACTGGAAGCCCAGTTTGTTCGCTTGTATCATCAAGAGAAAAGGCGTGGAAAATACTGTCTGATGTGAGAACGTGAAGTAACCGGTTGGCGGGGTCCATTACCAGATCATGGATATCAGCATCAAATTCAAGGACGTCAATAACAATCGGATCGTTGGCGTAATCTAAGGTTAAGATAACATCATCAATGGCGAGATACATACGTCCATCATCCGGATGAATCGCATGCGTTATGATATTGAGTTCCAAGGGTGCAAGTGCCACTACAGGGTCAACTGGTGCAAGTGCCTCGATAACAAGTTCAGTGATTTCTGCATCAGAAGGAAGTGTCCATGTTGCTCCTGAGTCGCTGTTTGGATTCATTCGGCCCATATACGGGTTAGGACCTGCAAAACTGTCTTGGGAGCCGAGCATTCCTAAGCCTCGCCAGTCGAGTAAATTGACGCCAATATCGCTTGCTACAAGCATTGGCTCTTCAATCATCAAACCATCGCTACCATCAACCCGGATTTGGAACGAAACATTTGACAAATCCGCTCCTGGAGCGAATTCTAAGGTCCATGAAGCGCTTGCTTGTCCGCCGGTTGAAGGGTCTGCTCCAACCGCGTCGAGTTGAACCCATCCGGTGTCATTGCTTCCTTCTTGAGGCCAAATGGTGTCAAATGCCGATTCGTGAGCCGATACACCCGTAAATGTGAGCAATGGAGCAGCCGATGAAAGCAGCATCAGCACGACCAAGAGCAGTGCTCTTCGAGAATCGCGAGGCAGGGCCGCAGCATTCGCATTGAGGTTCATTAACCCCAATCGGAGTTTTAGGGTATTTGAACGCGTCCCTCAATCGTGCGAAAAGATATCATAGAATCCCACCTTTTCGCGCAGAATCTCAATTCTCGTGCATATTCTATCCAAAGAGATAGAGTACCGAAAACACGGTGATGTGTTCAGACGGTCACCTACTCTGTCTCTTATCACGCAACACTCAAACCTAAGACCTCCTTCGACAGGTAAGGTCGAAGTATGAAACTCAATAAAAAAGAGCGCCTACTTCGAAGAGAAGCACTGGAGTACCACGAAGCAATACCCCGTGGGAAAATCAAGGTTGTACCAACCAAACCACATTCAACAGCTCACGAGTTGAGCCTTGCTTATTCACCTGGTGTCGCTTATCCGTGTCTTGACATTGCAGAGCGGCCAGAAGATGCATATCGTTACACTTCGAAAGGAAACCTGGTTGCCGTTATTTCAAACGGAACTGCAGTTCTCGGATTAGGAAACATTGGAGCACTTGCCAGTAAACCGGTAATGGAAGGCAAGGGGCTTTTACTCAAGACCTTTGCAGATATTGACGTTTTTGATATTGAGGTTGATACTGAAGACCCTGAGTCGTTTATTGAAACAGTTGTCAATATTTCCAAAACGTTTGGCGGAATTAACCTTGAAGATATCAAAGCACCAGAGTGTTTTGAAATTGAACGTCGAATTGCTGAAGCAACCGATATTCCTGTTATGCATGATGACCAACACGGCACTGCAATCATTTCTGCTGCAGCATTACTGAACGCTGTTGAACTCCAAGAAAAGAGCCTTGATTCGATTAAAGTCGTCGTCATCGGTGCAGGTGCAAGTGCGATTGCCTGCGCTAATCACTACGTTGCAATCGGGGTTCAGCGTGAAAACATTTCAATGGTTGACAGCAAAGGAATCGTTACGAAAGCCCGTCTTGAGGCTGGTGAATTAAATGAATACAAAGCCCCCTTCGCTCACGACAGAGAGGCCGGTGATCTCGCAGACGCTCTACGTGATGCAGATGTCATGCTCGGGCTCTCAAGAGGTGGTCTTGTCACGAAGGAAATGGTCGCTACAATGGCGGATAAGCCAATAATTTTCGCACTTGCTAATCCAACTCCGGAAATTACCCCCGAGGAAATACTCGAGGTTCGCGAAGATGCAATTATTGCAACAGGTAGGTCAGATTATTCAAATCAAGTCAACAATGTCCTGGGATTCCCCTACATTTTCCGAGGAGCTTTGGACGTGCGCGCTCGAGACATCACTCAAGGAATGAAGATGGCTGCTACACACGCACTTGCCCAACTCGCCAAAGAACCCGTTCCGGATTACATTTCAGCCGCTTATGATGGTGCAACAATGCAGTATGGGCCGGAATATATCATTCCGAAACCGTTCGATAGAAGAGTGTTGATTTGGGAAGCATCAGCAGTTGCTCAAGCGGCTGTTGAGGAAGGTGTAGCCGCTGTTCAACCCGATGAGTTTTCAATCGTAGATTATCGTGAGCAATTGGAAGCACGTCTCGGTCTTTCATATTCGATTATGAGGCACGTCATCAACCAAGTTCGCGGTAAAGGAAAGCGCATTGTTTTCCCAGAAGGGGATAATGAAAAAGTGTTACGTGCAGCGGCCCAATTAGTTGAGCAGAAAATCTGTTACCCAATTCTTTTGGGTCCAGTAAAACGTATTGAGCGAATGATCGACGAACTGGGTTTACATTTCGAATATGAAGTCTTTGACCCGAGAAAAGACAAACGCAGGAAAGGGGTTTTTGCTGAAAAGTTGATGGAAAGACGCAGCCGAAAAGGCATGACTTATCCCGATGCTCACCGGTTACTCAAATCCCGGCCTTATTTTGCAAGTCAAATGGTCATGAATGGTGACGCCGATGGATTTGTGGGCGGCGTTAGTCGCAATTATGGGGATGTTTTGCGTCCCACTCTTGAACTCATAGGGCCTGATGAAAATGCCCATTGTGTTGTTGGATGCTACATGATGAATGTCAAGGGGCGAACAATTTTCTTAGCAGATGCAACGGTGAATGTCTATCCTGATAGCCGTACATTGGCTGAGATAGCGGTTCAAACAGCCAAAGTTGCCCGTCGTTTTGGTGTTGCTCCACGGGTTGCAATGCTCTCATTTTCTAATTTTGGCTCAAGTCGAGCTCAACGCTCAGAGAGAATTGAAGATGCGATTGAATTTGCCCGTGAACTCGACCCATCATTGGTAATTGATGGTCCTATGCAAGCGGATACCGCACTCAACGGAGATGTTCAAACAGAATACCCATTCATGGATTTCAAAGGTCCAGCAAATGTCCTAGTTTTACCAAACCTTGCCGCCGCAAACATTGCTTACAAATTACTTGAAGAACTTGGAGATGCAGAAATGACTGGTCCGATTCTTGAAGGAATGGACAAACCGGTCCAACTTGTTGCTCGCCAAGACGGTGTTCGTCACATCGTCAATATGGCAGCAATCTGTGCTGCTGATGCAATCCGTCAAGATTCATATTGGGAGACTCTGGTTACGCCCAATGAAGACGGTTAATTTTCAGCATCTTCGTAGAGAATCGTCGGTCTACGAGGTCGCCAAAAAGCACCGGTAACAAAACCTGCACATAATCCTCCAAACAGTAAATTTGCCCAGCCAGTAATTGCGTAACCACCCATTCCTCGGGCGATAGGGATCGCAAATGAAGGGATCACGCCAAGGAGAATAGTCCAGAAAATCTCTCCGCGAATGTTCGCAGAAAAATCAGCATTCAGCGGCACTCGCACAGCATCCCCTTCCCGTATTGGCGTAACGACAAGTCGGATGACAATCTCGCTCAATTCTCGGTCCATTGGAGCACTTGAGAGTGCAGTGACACCTTCTTGGCGTGGATGCGCCTCGACTGCAGCACGATGGCGAGCCATTGGCCCCAACCCTTCAAACGGACGCGGTCGACCATCCATCATTGCTCCACGATAATTATCTGAAACACCATCTGCTAAGATTTCAATTTTACCAGGTTCTAATTTTAGTTCAAGCATTTCATTCGCCCGCGTCCACTCTCCTTCGCTTGGGCAACGAACTTCCCATTTTTTTGATGCGTCGAGTCCGAAATGTGCAGCATCGAGTGTTTTGGTTAAATCGAGACAAATATGCTGAATATGTTCGCCTGATAATTTGACATCACCCTCTTTGATGCTGAGCAATTCTTTCATTTGCGGCTGTGATAGAACGGCTTTTGTCACATAGAATTCCGGACATCGAACTTCGTGTCGAGGTCGTTGGCCACCATATATCCAGCCGCCTTTTTCAGTACCAAGAAACACCTCTCCTGCTTCTACAGGCACGAATTCAATACCTCGATATTGAACTGACAAAACATCACCTCGTCAAATGGATTGTTCCATGCGTTGATACCACGCCATGCCCACTTCATGGTCTTGCAATAATGCAAATTGGGGGAATGGAGATATGGACCTCATGTAACCAAATACGGAGAAATCAACCAAGTCAGGGCTCTCACCTCCAAAGAAATTTTTACCCTCGTGTGCGTCGGTAAATTCCGTCAATAAATCGTGCCACAGTTGCTTGGGTTTTCGACCATCTTTTTTGACTCTTTTTCGAGCGATTATACCCCACATGACGGGGAATCCAGCCCATGCATACAACCTTTTAGCAAAGAACCCAAACTTTTCAATCTTGGAAATACGTACGGTCGTCTTCAATGCGGAACCGATGCTACCATACAAAATTGGGATGGTTGCTTTCGACATTTTCGTATCCGACCACTCAAGCCATTCCGCCTGACGCTCAGCATCACCAAGGGCTGCTAATTTACCGGAATTGTAAGTTGCATCAATGTGTTTGAGCAACGGTGTAGAATCAACATGGTAACCGCCGGCTTCATCTGTGAATATTGGCACTTTGCCCCAATCACCTGCAAAACTAACGTCTTTCTTAATTCTCATTCCGTTAACTGCGACGAAATCGACATCCAATTCTAGGTGTTCAATTAACCCTCGAACCTTCCAACAAAATGGGCAGGTGTAGAGCATGTGAAGGGTAGGTGTTTGACCCATTGTTTTACCCGTAGAGCCACCCCTTCTTCAATCCTCGTCAGCCGTCTCAGGCTTCCAACCTGGCTTCCAAAATTCAAGATTGTCAAGCCAAGCCATCCATTCTCGGTCGTCGCACGTGAGTAAACGAAATGCTCGTGCATCTAGTCCGCTTCGGTTGACGTCGCTAAGGATTCCAAGTTGAGCTGCATCACTCCATTCTACCTGCATTCTACGGATTTGTCTGCGGGCTTCTTCGGGGTTATCGAAATTTAATTCGCAAGCATCTCGAAGTTCAGAAATCATTATCCTGTTGTCTTTCAATAACGGGTCACTTACTGGAGCGCGATTTGTTTTCGCTTTTCGTCCAAACGGCCACCAACCCATGCTTCTCGATTAAAGGCCATTACCTATGAGATTTTGTGCGAAGGGCGTGGTGACTTCATCAATAAGGACGCAGTGGCGAAACCATGGCAAGGATTACTGTTCACCTTCATGGCACGCCGAAAGAGAAGGCTAATCGCGAACTTATCCAAATGTATTCTCAACGTTTGGTAGCACGCGGAATCCGCATAGAATATCATTCTGACAAGTTATCACTGGAGGCGTATGTTGCTCTTCTTGAAAAGAAGAAAGGTGTGCTTGTTTACATGGACGAGGGTGGAGAAATACTGGATTCAATTCAATTCTCAAAGCGAGTAAGTGATTGGAACATTGCCGGCGAAGAAACGCACATCGCCATTGGGCCTGCACAAGGATGGCCGCCTAATGGAATGTCAAAACATGCTCAACGTCTTTCGCTTTCAAAAATGACATTTCCGCATGAACTCGCAAGTGTTTTGTTGGTTGAACAACTGTATCGAGCTACTGAAATACTTCGGGGAACTGCTTATCACAAGGCTTAGCAAAGGGTCAAAAAGCGCCGTTTCTTCGAATGATTTGGAGGGATAGTATGCTTACATTCGAAACGGATACTCTGCAATGGATACTCATCAGTTTTGAAGCAGTTATCGGCCTTCTGTTGTTCATTGGTTCGAAAAGCCAACCTTTCCCTCGACCGTCGCGAAGATTTGGTTTGTTCATTCTTTCTGTCGCATCGTTGGCCGCTGTCGGTCAAATGGCCCCGAATCCAGTAACCGTCACCGGCCATCTTGTACTGCTTACTGCGATAGGATCATTCGGTTTACTTGCCGGTATTCATCATTTAGTTCGCACCCGAAGAGAGGTATTACTTGCTCCCTTTTCTGGATTTTTCTTTTGTGTTGGCGTAGGTGGATTAATGATTCAAACATGGGAGAGCCTGAATCAGTTTGAGCAGTGGTCTGGTTTTCTTTCACTCGTCATGCTTGGAGGTGGCCAAACATGGCTGGTTTTCCGTGGACTCTTGATTGGCAGACTGCCACTTGCTTGGAGCCAAGCTGGAATGGTTGCACTTCAACGTGGTCAAATAGATGGTGAGGCTGGCGCAATCGCATGTTTTGAGAAGGGATGGGATGCTGAAGAAGAGCATCTTAATCCAATGGCTTATCTTGCACTTCACCGTATTCACTTGTTCATAGAAGACAAATCGACTGCGAATGAATGGCTTGAATCTTTACTTTCAGTAGGAGGGGAAGATGCTGTTGCAATTGAATGGATACAAGCGATACATCAAGCGCTTGAAAAAATTGATCCATCTGCAGTTTCGCGGCTACCGCCACTCGACCTATCCGAGCAAGAATAATCCCTTTTCCGGTAATTAAATTACCTTTCAAGGCATATTATGGAAATGTTGCATCAAAAAGGTATACAGGAATACAAAGAACTTAAGTGTTTGAAAAACAATATTAACACATGGCAAAGGAAACTGTGGAGAAAGACGACTGGAAATTAGGCACTATTTTTTGGTTTGCAGTCGTCATTTGGTTCTCTTCAAGTCTTCTCTCACAAGCAGCCTACATGGCCTTTTATGGCGTTCCTTACGATGCCATTGTTCTCTTGAAACAGTTTGGGCCAGTCTACTACGTAGTTATGATTGTTGAACTGTTTATTTGGGCGGGACTCGCATCAGTTCTCGTAATGAAAGTTGCTCGCAAAATCGTTCCAAGTTTCCAATCTCCGGTTTCAGCGATTTGATAGAAGTTGCTCGATTATTTCCTTGACCCCCCAAAAACGCCGAAAATCAAACATCCTCTCCGATGACTTGAAGTTCCTCCAAGTAAAGGAACACATGTGAAAGAACATTCAGATCTTCCTTTCTTTACAGGACGACCTATGGACGTATGTTCACTGGCCGATGAGGAAGAGGCTTTGCGCGAACTTCCAAAAGGTGCTCGGATTGTGTCAATCGAAGACGCTCGCAAAAACCTCCCCAAAGTCACGCGTATGTTAGCCGAATTGCAAGCCATGAGCGATGTAGCACATGACCTCACAGAAGAACTCGAAGTGCTGCTTGAAAGTCTAGATGCTGAAAGTGAACATGTTGTTGAAGTAGCAGAGCAGTTAGCAGAACTGGTTACTCATTGGCAAAATGTGACTGCGCAAATTGAATCGACAGGGACGCGTATTGCATGTCTTGAACCTGGACGATTAGAATGGTATGGGGTGGTTGATCAGCACCTTGCATTGTATTCATGGCGCTTTGGGGAAGAGGATATTGAATGGTATCACCCCATTCATTCTACTTTCCTTGCCCGAAAGCCACTCATAGAAGCATGACTTGGGGTAGCCCGAGGCAGGACAGATGGTACGAATAACGCGAGTCTACACGGGCACTGGAGATGAAGGCGAGACGTCGTTGGTTGATGGTTCACGCCGTTCAAAGTCCGACCCTCGACTTGAAGCAGTTGGAACCTGCGATGAATTGAACGCCCTCTTTGGTATGTGTTTAATGGAAATACGTAGGATACCGCCTCACAGTGATGGAGGAAGTAGTTCGACCATTAAGCGAGTACAATCCATTTCCAATCAGGCCTTACCTCGAATTCAAAATGAACTTTTTGACCTTGGAGCTGAACTTGCTTGCCCGCCATCGCAGTTGCCAGAAGGTATGGTCGTTCTAAACGACAATCAATGCTCAGTTTTACTTGAAGAAATGGATGCTTGGCTTGAACAGCTTGAACCGTTGACAAGTTTTATTCTTCCTTCTGGGCAAAGTCCCGAATCTGTAATTCATCTTGCCCGAACTGTTACTCGGCGGCTTGAACGGCGCGTTTTGCATCTTTTGGAAACAGAAGGCGAGGGGGCGGTCCGTCCACTGACTCTTGTCTATCTCAATCGTCTTTCTGATTGGCTCTTTGTGTTTGGAAGATGGGTCTGTTCCTGCCTCGGAAATGAAGAGGCGCTTTGGAAGCCATTAGGGCACAGAGGTCCGGAAAGTGGGATTGCATCTCTGGTACGAAAACAAAGTGAAAGCGATAAAGACTTCAAGCAAATTTGAGTTAATCCTTTCCAAGTTTTTTCATATGCTCGTGGGCTTTTTGAAGAATAATTCGTGTCGCATCGTGGGAAAGTTGCTCTTCTGCCTGTTCCCAGTCAAGCCACATATGACCCCGGTGTTCAACGGACAATTGAACAGTTAATCGTTCAGTTTCAGCAAGATACCAATAGACCTGTTTTGTTCTTTTACGACTCTTGTGCCAGTATGAATATTCACTTCGTTCAACGTATCCTTGGATGAATTCAATTTCATCTATTCCGGTTTCTTCACGAAGTTCCCGCCGAGCAGTATCGTGATGGTCCTCATCGCTTTCCTCAACATGGCCTTTTGGAAAGTCCCAGTGTCCCTGCGGATACTGCAGTAAAAGAACAGTCCCATAATTGACCAAGACGATGCCGCACGAGGTCTCCATGAATGAAGCAGAGCAACGATAGGTCAAGTCAATTGTGGCGAATTGACTCTTGAAAACCTTCTTGCGGAATGTGCACACGCCACCCAACATGGCATCCTCTTCTCCGACCTTGGAAAAAGCAGGTTTGCCTGCTTTCACTCGAATTATTGCTGATTCAGATCTCGATGGACTGTGTGCAGCGGCCGTTCTTAAGGCTGCAAACCCCGAAGCAACCGTGCATTTTGCACATGCGGCACTCATCCGTTCAGGTGCAATCGATTCGCTCATCGATCGTTCTACTGCAATGGTTGACCTTCCTTTCCACCCCCTGTGCGGCTGGTATTTGGATCATCATCTTACCAATCGCCCCAATCAAGCCGAAGAGGCAAAGTTTGTTGCAGAAGGGGGTACATGTCACTGGGAAGCCACACCATCAGCAGCACGTCTTGCTTATGATGTATTGAATCCCTATTTGGATCTCTCACACCTGGAAGAAATTATGCCCGTAGTTGACGCCCTTGATTCAGGCGGAATCACTCGTGAGGAATTTATTCAAGACGGCCCTATTCTCCAACTCTCTCGTTCCCTATCACTCAATGAACCGGAACATATGCAATACGTCCTCACGCTTCTTTCCCAAGGAGCCAGTTTGAACGAAGTTCTTCATGACTCGAAAATCACTCCGCATATTGAACGCGCACGAAAAGAGCGCGAGGATGCACAACGGGTTGTTGAGCGCCATACCGAAATCATCGACCGTCTTGCTGTTTGTCGAATGGATGGAAAAGGCGTTCGTTCAAACGGCTATTTAGTGACTGCTTGGGCAGGTGAAAAAGCAGATGCTTGCTGCATTATTCACGGCTACGCAGATGGTTCTATTGAAACTCCTGAGCGTCCAGCGTTATCTGCGAGTTTTTATGCCAATTCATTCCTTGAAAATGGTCAAGGCCGCTATGACCTTTCACGGCTTGCGACTGCAATGGACCCTACAGGTGGAGGGCACGCAAATGCTTGCGGTTGTAGAATTCAACCCCCTGGCGTTGACGCAAATCTCGAGACGTGGTTGAAGATGTGGGCGAATCGTGAAGAGGAACTTTCCATTCAATAGGTTGTCAAGAAGGCCAAATCTATCAGAATCCAAGAAAGTGAGGATGTTCTCAGGTATCTTTCAAAAAAGGAATACTTTCCAGTCCAAGATGGCCCTGCCGGTGGGTTGAAGGCGGGTAGGTTGGACCCCCAAGAGAGGGGGGAGAGGCATGCAAGAGGCTCATATGGCAAATTGTCTTGAAGTTGCTTTCAAAACCAACGTCACGAAACCTCGACGCCAATCTTTAGTTGTCAAAACTGCAGATTGGCAATTACTCGAGAAACCGTGGCGCCCAATTCTTCTTTTGGCAATTGCAGAAACGGAACTTCCTGCTGCTGATGAAGAAGGCTCAGACACACCAAATAGACGGCGACATTCTGGTGGACGAAGTCGCAGTCGTCGAGGCGGGAAAGGCGCTTCTGGTCCAATGGATTTACTCCCTACAGCTCAAGAAATGGTCCTTCCCTCTGAGTACAGCCCCGCATACCGACTTGCCACTTTGCTCATTCACAAACTTCTCAACAAAGATGAGTGGGATGAGCAATGGGAAGTGACAGAGAACTCACTTCGTGAAACGTGTTTGGAAAAAGGCGTGCACCCTGTATGGATTGACCTCGCTCAAAGAACAGCGCTTCTCGGCCAATTTGCTGCCTTTCCAAAAGCAAAAGTGAGCAAGGCTAAGGCAGGTAAGAAAATCAATCTCAGTGCAGCTTTCATCAATCCGTTTGTATCCGAAGATCTCATCAAGGCAGTGAATGAAATTTCTCCAGCAGTTACCGATTCAGAATCACAAGTAGCCCTCCGCAATATTGCCTCTCAATTGTCCTCTGGCAGACCACTTCAACCTGCAAAAATTCTCTTACAGCTCGAAGGACCAGCCTGTGCTTTGAGTGTCCTTCTCGCATTAGCGTCGAATCAAGATCCAACCGAATCCCTTGAACGTTTGAAAGAGGTTGACGCTGAGTTGTCAGAACAATTGAATGACCTTTATTCTCTTCGTCAAGGTAAAGTCATCAACTGGAAAAAATCAAGGACGGCAAAAGGAGATAATTCTCTCGCTGCCGCTCGCCAACTTCTCGCTTGGGAAAATTCTCCAGAAGAGGCAGCAAAACTATCCTCGAAGCAACTTGCTGAAGGCCTCGATATGCTTCACCAGCACACAACCAATGCAGTTCAAATTGAAAGGCTCATGTGGTGGCGTTTGAATGCTCTTCATAAAGAAGGTAAAACAGAAGAAACAGTCTCACTTCTCACCAGTCTCAAACTTGACCACAACACCGAACTTTCGACTTTGACCCCACTTCTAGCAGACCTTTCAAGCCAAGAGGTTGATGATTGGCTTTTGCAGCAGGTGCCTCTTCTCGACGATGGTGCTTTGGTGGCTCTCATTCAGATGGAAGGCCTCTCCTTAACCGTCCGCTCGCTCGCTGCCAAGCACATTTCCAACGAGTCAAGCGAGGCATGGGAGAGTGTTTTCCCGCTTCTTATCGACATCTACACTCAAACAATGGAATTGAACCTTCTCGCACAGATGATCACATCAAACGACCTCGTACCAATCTCTCATCCATTTGAAACTCTTCTTGTCTCGCATTTACTCGATGCAGGAAGCGATAATGACCTCTGGCTCAATGTTCGAACAGCACGAAGAACGGCCCTATCCCAAATCCATAGTATTGATGCGCCGAACTCCTTTTCATCAACCTCTGAAGCGTTGCTCATGCTCTTTGAAGGTGAAAATATCGAAGATGAACGCCTCACTACCGTACTTGACAAGCAGGGACTTTTGGCATTTGGTCCAATTCGTCAAGCACTACGTGACGGTGGTAGTGGCATCGCTTCTTCCACCCACCTTTCAAATCTTGAACAGAGTATTGCATCTGCAGACCTTTCAGTCATGGAGCGCGTTCTGTTCAATGCAGTCATCTCGACCCTGCGTCTCAACCACGTGGCTTTGATGCTTCAGCACGGAAACTCTGATGACGAGAATATTGAAACACTCAACACATTATTAGGAAACCAGAGCATTCCAACCGGCATGATTCACAGTGTTCGCCATCTTGTTCTGGAACATGATATTGGACTACCTGCTCTTGTTCGTTGGTATCAAAACCACGATGCACTCTCTCCATGGCATACGCTCGCTCGTGCTGCTGTTTACGCCTCAAATAAAGAGGAATTGAATGCGGCTCGTGATTACCGTAAGGCTGGAGATCATGATGAGTTTGATTACGAACATTCACTCATCTTGTATCGTAAAGCACTCATTCATTTGGCATTCGCTGAACAATGGCGTGAAGCGGTTGAATTACTCGATGCTCAACCAGCATTAAAGAGCGCCATTACACAACGATTCCAATTGTATCTACGAGTTTCGTTTACGGCCAAGTCAAAAGACACAAATTTAGCTACACGTTTGCTGAAGGACTTCGTTAAGAGGACTAAAATGGAAACTCAAGAAAACGAAGAAGGTGAAATGGTAGAGTCCCTCCGAGTTTACTATGCTGAAGATGATTTAGACATGCTCAAAACCTATCCTCACGAACATCCTCGTCCTCTTCCTACAGATCCTTTCTGTGGCCGTGTTACCGCTGCAACAAACTCTTTGCACAAGACCCGTAGGAGACAGAAGAATACCTTTGACACCCGTTTTAATCAGTTGATGCAATACGGCTCACCTTCAACCGATGAAGTGTATTCGCTCGCCAGTGAAGCTGCGAAAGTTCGACCTGTAGATGGTTTGATGTTCCTTGAACGGGCACAAAACAGCTCTTTCTTCAACACGAGTGAAATTCGAAGTTTACAACAAGCCGAATTATCTCTCTTCTCCGTCAATAAATCGCAAATTCCAAACGCCTCTCGTCGCTATCTGCGAAATCTTTCTTTGGTTCCATTGGTGATTATCGACACGAACATTCTCGTTGATGCTTTGATTGATCGTATTGCAAAGAAATTGCATCTGGTCGGAGAAATTAGTCTTGATCTCCAAGGGCAAGGAAGTTTCCACAAAATTCTTCTGAGTAAGGCGAGAGATAAGAAATTACAATTGTGGTTGCCTGACGTCGTCAAGCATGAATTAATCGGTATAGCCTCTGGCCTCAACCATCTAAGAAGTCGGTTTGATGATTCACTTGTGTCTCCAGAATTGCTCGACAAGATTTTCAATGAAAAAACACTCACTGAATTGACAAACGAAGTTCTTGAAGATTACAACACTTGGCGTCCACTTGACTTAGAGATTGAGTCTGACGCAAACTCCAGTGAAATCAAGCAATCGATTGAAACATTCCTCCTTGATTATTCGGAAATATATGAAGAAATTACTGCTATGAAGCGAACTCGGGGAGAGCCTGTTCGAACTGTCCTCAATGGTAGAGACATCTATCCGGAAGCTCCAGACCGAACTTTGATGTGCATAGCCGCTCAACTTGCTACGCAATCTTTGCAAGATCTCGGAACCGTTCTCGTCGCTACACGCGATGGAGATTTTACACTCGTAGCACGAGCCTTTGAAGAACAATTTGGCTTTGGAATTGCCAAGAACAGCCGTTCATTGAATGCGTGGCTTAAATGAGCATTACATGTGTGAAATCATCGCATCGCCAAAGGCGCTGCATGAGAGAAGTGTTGCATCACCCATCAAGCGTTCAAAGTCGTAAGTGACGGTCTTTGCCGAGATAGCGCCTTCCATACCTTTGACGATCAAATCTGCCGCCTCAATCCAACCCATGTGTCGTAGCATCATTTCTGCCGAGAGAATCAGTGATCCAGGATTTACTTTATTCTGTCCAGTATATTTAGGAGCGGTTCCGTGTGTGGCTTCAAAGATAGATATTCCAGTATCGTAATTGATATTCGCACCAGGTGCAATACCAATACCGCCTACTTGAGCAGCCAATGCGTCTGAAATGTAATCTCCATTCAAATTCATAGTCGTTAGAACGGAGTATTCCGCAGGACGAGTGATGATTTGTTGGAGCATTGCATCAGCAATGACGTCTTTGACCAAGATAGTTTTTCCAGTTTTAGGGTTATCAAAAGTGCACCATGGCCCCCCATCGAGTTCTACAGCTCCGAATTCTTCCTTGGCCAATGAATAGCCCCAATCTCTAAATCCGCCTTCAGTGAATTTCATGATGTTACCTTTGTGGACAAGTGTAACGCTTTCTTTATCATTGTCGATTGCGTATTGGAATGCAGCACGAACAATTCGAGCAGTCCCCTCTTGTGAAATTGGCTTAATACCAATTCCAGAAGTGTTCGGGAATCGAATTTTGTCAACACCCATCTCATTTTGTAAGAAGTCAATGAGTTTCTTTACTCCATCACTGCCTGCCTCCCATTCAATTCCAGCGTAAACGTCTTCGCTGTTTTCTCGGAAGATAATCATGTCAACATCGCCAGGAGATTTTACTGGCGAAGGCGTTCCGTCGTACCAGCGAACTGGACGGACACATGCATACAAATCGAGTTTCTGTCGCAATGCAACGTTCAGTGAACGGATTCCACCACCAACAGGCGTGGTTAAAGGACCCTTGATGGAAACCAAACCAGTTCGCATGGCGTCCAAAGTTGCTTGTGGCAACCATTCACCTGTGGCGTTGAACGCTTTTTCACCAGCGAGAACTTCAGACCATACAATTTTCTTTTCCCCACCATAGGATTTTGAAACTGCAGCATCAACGACTTTCATCATCACAGGAGAAATATCAATTCCAATTCCATCGCCTTCAATATAGTGAATAATTGGGTCATCTGGAATAATGAGTTTACCGTCGTTCATTGTAACTGGTGTTCCTGCCATAGCAATCAGTTACACGCACATGCATCCCCTTCAAGAATGAACCGCCCCACGGCTCTCTATGCAGGGACGAGTGGAATGGACGGGCGGAGATGGTCTTTTGTGCACGAATTCGAATGGACAAAGTCTTGAATTGGATTGGGAAAATGGGCCTTCTCCAATGCAGGTTACGCTTCAAATGATAGGCGCATGTTCTCTTGTTGATGTTGTGATTGGGCTCAAGGAACGACCTTTCACAAAAGTGTGGGTTGAACTTGATAGTACGCGTGCCGAAACATCTCCTCGAGTCTTCAAAACGGTTGAAATGATTTACCATGTAAAGGGAGATATTCCTGAAAAACTCCTCGAGAGAATTGTCGAGAAAAGTCATGAAAAACTGTGCAGCGTTTCAAACATGTTCGTCGATGTCGAGATTACCTCGAGCGTCGTCGTTCACCGAGATTAAGCAGCGGCTTTCGTCGATACAACGTTAACCTTTGAGAGAGAACTCATTGCTTGAACCAACAGTTCTCTTAGGGCGTTATACAATGGGAGCCATGATTGTGAGAGGTGAGATGGTGGGTTTACTGGTAATACCCCATCTCCTGTAGAGAGGACAGTGGCAAACGGTCGAACCTGACCTGTTCCAACCATATCGATGATGAGGGAAAGGTGGTATGCTTCTTGTTGTTTAACAATTTTAGCAGATTCGATATCGGCAACAGCTTGTGCAGGAAGATCTGAGAGCCAATTTTCTCCACGCTCAACTCGTGCTTGCAATTCATTTTTCACCAATATTTCTAGAAGGTCAGTAATAACTTCATTTGAGAGGGTAGGAGTTGTTTGTTGAGTCGAGACAACTGGAAGTGGCTCGCTAACATTTGAAACAGTGGCGCTTGGTTCTCTTGACATGTTGATTGATGCACTCGGCTCATCGTTCATTGAGAAGAGAGAATCAGCAGAAAGCGTTTCTTCTTCTTCATCGTCCATGAAGGCTGCGAGTGGATCGTTACTTGTTGTGGTCATGGGCGCGTTGAAATTCGACTGAACTTGCACGGGTGTTGGTTGAACTGCACCAAGAACAGCGAACATATCGATCTCTTCTTCGGCGTCGTTTTCTTGCGTTTCTGTAACTGTATCCCATGGTCCCATCTTTCCACTTCCGTATCTAAGTTCAATCTTCTACTACATGAAAGAATGTTTTTTTCCGATGACTCAAATTGTGCTCAAGGAGGCGATGTATTATGTAGGAATACGAGCAAGAAACAGGGAAAGGGTCATATGGGCCCCGCCATGACTTCTCAATGAGTGTAGATGGGATTCAGTCGTTTGCATTGGGTTTTTGTCCTGCTGTTGTTTTCATCGCTCGGTCTTTCAGTAAGCCAAAGTTTTCCTGCAGGAGTTGGTCAGAGCGCTAACAATGGCTGTTTATGCCACGGGAGTGCTTCAAATGCTACAGAAACGACACTCATCGGCCTACCTGCGGTTTTTGAGAGTAATCAAACATACAACCTGACCGTCCACATTCAAAGCACAGTTGAACAATCGAATGACTCACAAGGCGGGTTCCGATTTCTGGTAAATGCTGGAACGGTCGTGTTTGAAAATCAGAGTCACGTACAACAACTCGATGATGGCTGGACGCATACCAGTGAAGGTAACGCTCAACGAGTATGGAATTTGACTTGGACTTCTCCTCTCGACAACACGACATCTGCTGAATTTATCGTTTATGGAAATGCAGTCAATGGTAATCAAAACTCAATGGGAGACCACTGGGATGGGTTTGGCATCACCGTGCCGGGCTCAAGCTTTGATGGTGATTTGGTTCAACCTATTGTTGACCAACCGTACAACGTAACGGATTATTCGATTATTATTGGAGGTCTTCTTACCATCTTTATCCTGTTTTACTTCGTAGTGAAGTAATCAGTTGACAAACTCAATTTGTTGGTTACGTAATGCCCTAAGTTGACGGTTTTCACTGGCGCCATGAATCTGTTCACTCTTGACTCCAGTCAATACGAGCATGACACGCAATTCTTCTTCCAACTCTTCCTTCACAGCCGCACCCCAAATAATTTGAGCGTGTGGTGAAATCTTTTCTTTGATGATCTTCGCACACTGTTCTGCCTCACCTAAAGTTAGGTTTGCACCACCTACGACATTGATGAGTGCTCCTCGAGCATCCGATGCATCAATATCCAGCAACGGTGAATGCAACGCCTCCATTGTTGCAGCTTCTGCACGACCCGGTCCAGAAGCAGCACCTAATCCAATCATAGCAACGCCACTTCCAAAGTTTATGACTGAACGCAGGTCTTCAAAGTCAAGGTTGACCATACCGTCAATCGTAAGAAGTTCTGCAACACCTGTAATTGAGCGAACAAGTAGTTCGTCTCCAACTCTGAAAGCACTTGAAATTGGCAAATCTTTGACACCTTCAATCTCTAACAAACGTTCGTTTGGAATGACGAGAATAGTGTCACAATGCTCTCTCAAGCGTTCAAGACCCCACTCGGCATTTTGCTTACGAAGAGCTCCTTCTGATTGGAAAGGATATGTCACGACTGCTATGGTCATAGCACCTTGTTGCTTTGCAAGTCGAGCAATTTGACCGGCAGCACCTGTGCCTGAGCCCCCACCCATTCCAGCTGTGATGATTGCAAGTTGTGTATCATTGGTGATTCGGCGAAGAACCTGTTCAGATTCAAGAGCAGCAGCCTCTCCCTTTGTTGGGTCACCACCAGCTCCCCGGCCACGAGCCGTTCGTCCAATCAATACTTTTTCTTCAATCGGAGACATCAGCAAGGCTTGAGCATCGGTATTGACTGCATAACCCGTAACATACGAGTTTTCAAACAACCCTTCTTCTGAAAGTCGTCCAATTGCGTTGCATCCTGCTCCACCTACGCCATAGACACGTATTCGAGGTTGCAGTGATTCCAAGAGTGCTTGAAGTTCAACTTCACTGCCTTCTCCAAGTGGAGGAGCAGCAGGTGAAGGTGTTGCTATTTCAGACTCAGTGAGTTCTAATACCCGTTCAATCAAGTGTCGCATGAGAGTCATGCTTACCCAAGTGACCTTGAATGTGCCGCAACGAAAGAGCGCGAAACAATCGGTTTTTAGGGGGTATTTCCAACACCATCAGTCACGAAGACCTTCTTGTGTGACTTGGTAGACACACTCGCCATCAGGTAGGTTTGGTGAATCGACCAATCGGGCAATTCTTCGCCCGCCCTTTGCTTTGCGCAGATAGAGTCGGAATGTCGAAGCGTGTGCCAGAACGTGTCCACCAATAGGCTTGGTTGGATCTCCCCACATTGCATCAGGTTTCGAGTGAACTTGGTTGGTTACCAAGACAAGTGCATTGTTCACATCAGCAAGTTGCTTCAGGTCTTTGAGGTGTCGGTTGAGCTTTTGTTGGCGGTTTGCAAGCATAGCCCGTCCGATAAATTCAGCACGGAAATGGCTGGTAAGCGAATCAACAATAATCATCTTGACATTGAGTCCTTTACTCATGCGCTTGATTTCATCAACCAAGAGCATTTGGTGAGCGGAGTTGTATGCTCGTGCCACGTGAATTCGACTGAGGACTTGGTCAGGGTCAAGTCCATGCCCACGAGCCATTTGTGAGATTCGCTCTGGACGGAACGTGTCTTCTGTGTCGATGTAAAAGACATCACCATCAAAACCACCTTCTTCCATTGGGAGCGTGCAGTTGACTGCAAGTTGGTGACCAATCTGTGTTTTACCACTGCCAAAAGCACCGTAGACTTCAACCAAAGCTTGGGTTTCGAACCCGCCGCCAAGTAAATCGTCAATCGATTCAACCTTCGAGGAGAGTTTGAGGACTTCACGGCGTCGCTCTAAGAGTGCATCACCAGAAATAAATCCACCAATGTTTGCCATCTTCTTTGCACCGCTGATGATCTTTGTAGCAACTGCTTCACCGAGTTCTGCTTGGTCAGCAAGGTCGCCAGGTGACATGACTGCAAGTGCAAGGAGTTCATCGAATCCAGCTTCACGGAGTTTCTCTGCAGTCGCTGGACCTACGCCAGGGAGGTCTTCAATGAGGGGTTCAGGTACGTCCTCTTCCGGTGGCATCAATACAGGTGCTTCCTCCTTAGGGTCTTCATTGTTTTCAATTTCTATTTTCGCTGCTTTCTTCGATTTGGTGGCCATTCTTGTTCACTTCCAACCCCTGCTGGTCTGCCAACGGTATATGAAAGACAGAAACAGGGCGCGTTTCCTTCTGCTGTATTTTGAAGGGTTTTTGAATCGAGTAAAGAGGTCACTCAAAGGCTGATTTTCACTTTAAGTTTACTTTTTCCAAAACGAAAAGTGAACAGACCGGACTCTATTTCACTCATCAGCAGGGGCTGCAGCCATCGGGTTTGGAGCACTTTCATCTTCAACATAAACGATGCTTACCAGGTGGTCAACATTGACTTGTTCAT
>DAMU01000047.1:23043-50417 GCA_002499705.1 Euryarchaeota archaeon UBA91 | reverse complement strand
CGAGCCGAAAGGCTTGCAAATCAAAACATTACAAAACCAAGGAATGTATCACAGTGTGCCGGTATAGTTACATTCCTCACAGCCGCCGCCTTTACAATATGGACAGGTTGCAAGAACTTTGATACTTTTTGATGGCGTTCGCCGCATGTGTAAGTGAGAATCCTTTTTCAGAATCCGGCTGCGAGCAATACGATTCGTCGTACCGCTGCGAGATGCGAGTGACATCTTAACAGAACCAAAAGTACCCCTAAAAGCATCAGCAACATCTCTTTGCTTGGTTAATCGCTCCCTTGATTGTTCAATTGCTTCTGCTTCCCAATATTTTGGCCCAGCCATAAGGAAAGCCCCAATTGCAGCAATGATGCACTGAACCAAGAAAGGATGGACATAGAAAGGAATCAACTCTGAAATACCTTCTGAACTGGCAGCACGCGGCAAAAAGTTGAGCCTGTCAAGAATAGCGATACTAAACAATGCAGCTCCGGTAGCGAAAAGCACGTGGTAGAGGCGCTGAGAACGCCGTCCTATTCGAGTAAAACCAACACGTCCATACAACAAGACGAACAATCCAAGTCCGAGAAACAAAAAGTCAACGCCATCCCAAACCCCAACTGCGTCCAGACAGTAGGGTTGGTCGCCATTCGCTAATTCCTCTTCGATCAGGGATATACTGCAATGCGGCTCAAACATTCTTGTGAAGATCATTTTGGTATTTTCTGCCCCATCAATGAAGTAAGGAGCAACTTTTCCAAGACCGGCGTTACCAATCGAGAAACCGACGAGGAATGTTCCAAAGAGGATTCCAAGAACATCCCGAATGCTCGCCATATGAGGATGTAATCGTGGGCCCAACATAGCGGTTTCGCTTGCCGATGAGGTGAAATGGGGCAGCATGCACCCCTCACTGTAGGCGGAATACTCATGGCACGTATCGTCATCATTGGAAGTGGAATTGCAGGCTTATTTGCCGCTTTACGACTTGCTGATGCTGGTCATGATGTAACCGTCATAACCAAACAACGACCTGTCGATTCTTCCACAAATTGGGCCCAAGGCGGTATTGCCGCCATTCTCGACAAAACCGATGGCATAGGTCTTGAATCTCACATCAAAGACACTTTGGTTAGTGGTGATGGGATGTGCGATGAAAAAGTCGTTCGTAGCGTCATTGAAGAATCCGGAGCGCGAATCCATGATTTACTGAACATTGGCGTTCGATTTGAAACCGATGCGAATGGTGATTTTCACTTTGTCAAAGAGGGAGGGCATTCTGAACGGCGGATATTACACGCTAAAGATGCCACTGGAAAGGAGATTGAACGTGCATTAAATGATGCAGCAAGCGCTCATCCCAACATCATTCTCAAGCCCAATACACTGGCAATAGATTTGATTCAAACAGAACATAAAAATCCTGCAAAAGGTATTGCAGGCGTCTGGTGCTTAAACCAAGAAAACGATACGGTGTTTACAGAACCTGCCGATGTCTTGATGCTAGCGACAGGGGGGGTTGGACAATTGTGGTCTCAAACTACGAACCCACCAGTTGCAACTGGTGATGGATTAGCAATGGCTTACCGAGCTGGAGCAGCAGTCAAAGACATGGCTTTTATCCAGTTCCATCCGACTGCTTTAGCCATCAAATCTGACCGACCCTTCTTGATTACCGAAGCAATGAGAGGAGAAGGTGGAGTCATCCTTGATGATGAAGGTCTTCACAATTGGCAGGTAGAAGTCAAATCTGCTGGGGAAAAAGGTGTTGAAATCCTGCCTGGTCCATTTTCATTCACGCTCAATCATTCTCCTTTCGGTTCAATGGCAACTCGCGACATTGTCGCTCGAGCTATTGACCAACAATTGAAGGAAACAGGAGACAAACATGTTCATCTTATTACGTCTCATTTGAACCAAGAACACCTGCAAGAACACTTCCCTAATATTCAAAATCGCCTCAACCGGCATAATTTGGTGCTCGGAAGGGACCCCTTACCAGTTTCACCTGCAGCCCACTACATTGTTGGAGGATTGGCCGTTGACGATGTCGGAAGACCGCATTGCCGAGATACGGGAGATGTTCTGCCATCATTATACGCGATTGGGGAAGTTGCATGCACTGGAATGCATGGAGCCAACAGATTGGCTTCAAACAGCTTGCTTGAAGCGGTCGTTTATGCAGCGCGTGCCGCCAACCACATCATTGAATCAAAACCACAAACAAAAGACTCCCAGTTACCTGATTGGCGTGCAGATGGTTTAGAAAATCTAACTGAACATGTATCATTAAGCCACGATAGAGAATCGTTGTGCAATACAATGTCCAGAGAAGTTGGAATTGTCAGAAGATTTACCCGACTTCATCGCGCTTCACGCCGCCTAGAACTCCTTTCAAAAGAAGTAGATTTCATCTGGCGAAAGGCTCTCCCCTCGAGACAAATTGTAGAGTTAAGAAATCTAGTTTTAGTCGGACATTTGGTGACTGAAGATGCGTTAAACCGCACGGAAAACCGAGGGTTGCATTACAATAAAGACCTCATCGAGGATGAAGAGCTTTGACCATTGAAGTCAGCATTTGATTGAGTGGAGTGGCAATTCCTGCACGTTCACCACGCAAAGTAATCGCTTGGTTCAGCACTGCAATTTCCGTATTTCTGCCGGCCCGAATATCTTGAAGCATACTGCAGATATTGGACGAGGTAGCAGTAAGAACGTGACGTAAGAGAATCTCAAGTTCGGCATCATCTGGAATGTTAACTCGCTCCATTCGGGCAACTGCAGCGCCTTCTAGCATCGTTGAGAAAGCAGATGAAAATAAATCAGGTTCCAACAAGGCACCATTTTCTACGCCTGCCAATGCAGCAAGAGGATTAATGGCAATATTGAGAAGTACCTTCTTCCAAATTGTAGCCAGTCCATCCGATGACCAAGCTGGTTCCAAACCAGCAGATAAAAAAGCGTCTAGCAGAGGTTTGGCTTCGGTCTCTCCTGGGCCACCTGGCAAAGAGCCGAGAACGGTCTGTCCTTTGCCTGCCCAGTGAACTACACCCGCAGACGGACGCCAAGCTCCATGGGTAGAAGTAGCGGCAAAAACCCGCTGAGGACCGAGTATTTCGATGCATTTCTCAGCATGCCCTAAACCGTTACTCAAACAGAGTGCCATCCCATTTTCATTGAGCAATCGGTGGGCTAAGACGGCTAAAGAGGATGTCTGCTCCGCTTTACCTGTCAGTAAAGCAAAGTCGATTGTTCCAGATGATTGTTCTGGAAGACCGACTTCTTCAAGGGAAAAAAAGACATCACTGTTTGATACGAAATGGGTATCTCCTCCTTCTAATTGCAAACCGTTTGCAGTCATGTGAGCGCCATGAGGGCCCTGGGCGTGAACAAGTAGTTCAACGCCTTGAACACGTGACAGGAGTGCAGCATACAGAGAGCCAAGCGAACCTGCCCCTAAGATTGCAATACGCATGTTGACACCTTATACGTAACTTGACAGATGAATGACAAGGGCTCCATCTTGGTGATCGAACCAGAGTGTCGAAAGAGTCGAATTACTCGTGGATGGTTCAAATTCAAACGAGTTCCACCCAAATTCCAATGCATTGGTGGAGAGAACAGTTGTCCATTGTTCTCCATTTCCTTGATAATTAAGTTGGACTGGAACCGATACGTTGCTTGAACTATAGACCGAAAATGTAGCTCCACCAGGTTGAATGAGGGAGTCATTATGGGCGGCCATCCACATGTTCGACCAGATTCGGTGAGAGGTGTTGTAGCGGTGGAATATCAGTTCAGGACCTTGCTCAACAGTGAAATTGAATTTTGGCTCAACAGAAAGTTCAGGTGAGCAAACATGCATGCTCGAGTCGTCTGACATTTGAACAACGAGTGATTCATTGGCGTTGTTTACTGCAGGAATATTAGAAATCTTTCGAACTTCGAGGTCCCAAATCCATTGACCCTCCGAAGGAGCAGGCGGTATTGAGAGAGATGGGTCAAGTGGGCACAGGTCGTCTATTGAGCTCAAAAGGCCGCTTGAATTGAGCATAAAGCCCCAACCAAGTGAAGGGTCACTGGTAATGTTCCATCCGGTTTCTGGAACAACAGCGACCAACGGCAGTTCAGGTAGACCACCATCAAAAGTATCGTTGTTAAGGCGAACATGATTCAATTCAGCAGTACGGAGTACGACAGGGTCTAAGCCCCGGATACAAAGACGGTCTGGGGGCTGTTCAAAACCTGCAGAAAGGTTACTGTGCCCTTCAATCCACTGCAATCGTGATTGAAGATTGGATACTTGTCCAGCATTCGGGAAAGTGACATTCAGAGCAGCATCCGTAGAGGATTGAAGGTCCATACAGCGTTTCATTTCACCTTCATCAAAATACATCTCCCAAGGAGTTTCAGGATGAATTGGAAGGTCTGGACGAATGGAAATAGCATGGCTGTCATATTCCCCATCTGTAAGCGAAATCAAAAAGAAATTTAACGTCGTAGGTGCGAGAGATTGTTCACTCCATGTTAGATTAAGGACAACAGTTGTGTGCGTATGAGGAGGTAATGTACTTCCGCAGCCCCCTCCATTGACATCAAGTGAGTCTTCACCATCACATTCCCACTCACTCTCCCAAGCGTCTAAAGGTGAATTATGGTGATCAAAGTCAATTGCCCAATCGCGACTGATTGAAGAAGGGTTCATGACGTGAACTGAGACCAGAGCATTCCACTGCCCGTCAATCTGCAGTGCAGTGTAGTTCATATCAATATCATATTCAGCAGCAGAATCCCATTCCGTATCAATTTGGAAAGGAACCTGACTGGGTAAAGCGAATAGTACTGCGATAAGCATTACAAATCCAATGTTTTTCATAGCCGGTAAGTCGAGTCCTTTCGGTTCATTGAGAATCAAAGGAGAACTTCTATCGGTGCCCATGAAAAGCAACAAAGGCAAAATTAGCGTCAGCACAAAGATCCAAATTGTAAAACCATTGAAAGCATCAAACATCCATGCAAAAGCAAGTATGAGGAGGAATATGAAAATTTGATTATTACTGCTTCGGGCTTCAGATGGACCAGCACGAGCAATCATGATTCGACCACCAGGGAAGGTAGGAATCGGAAGGAGAGATATCCAACCAAAGAAGGTCAACAAGGCGCCCGCTTTGACAAATGGGTGAGACCAAATCAACCGGTTGAGATAACCGTCGATTTGCCATTGACCTAAAATCTCGATGATAAAAGGGGCTTGAGCTACATTTTGGGAACCAGTAATCGCAACATATTCTGGAGTAAGCCATAACCCGAGTCCCCATAACAGCATACCGAGAGTTACCAATGTGGCAGGGACTGATACAGCAACCCATCCCAACACTTTGCGATCATCCCATAATCGAGCATCCATACGTGGCAAGGTCGGAATAAGGAAGAGACCGAATGGCCAAACCAAAGACGCTTGAGAAAGCAAACCCAAACTCCAAAGAGAGATGGTAGGCTCAGGTATTGGAGTAATGTGCCCAACACGGTGATTAAAGTGAGATGCAACTCTTTTTTGAATGTGTGATGCTACAAACAGGCTTCCAAGAACTGGAAGCGTATATCCGAGTACAGAATCGGTGAAGGTCGAATCTGAAAACCAGCCGCCAGATGGACGTGAACCATCCATCCAATAAGCACCAGCAAGTGTGAGTGTTAATGCCGAAAAAGTCCACATCAACAATGTGACATTCAGTGATGGGAATTGTCGTTCAGGAAGAGGGAAAAGTTGGACAACCCAACCTTCGTTTAGAGATAATTTTGCAGCCCATCCGAGTTTCTTGAGATGAGCGTTGGCTTCGTCGAGACAATCGTCGATGTCGTTGTCGTCTTTGGGTGAAACGGCCCATGCCGGAAGAATTCCTCCAGACATGTTGTTAGAGAGATAGAAAAAGCGGCTCAGTATAGATGCTAACAAATCCTGTTGCTTCCATTCTGAACGATGAGCAGGCATCGATTCTCGAGGAGAATCTTCAGCCAAAGAATCATCAGAGTTGTCAGACATACTATCTCCTCAAACCTTTGTAGTTCTGCCTCCCCTTTGAAGGAATCCCTCAACCTGCTTAATCAGGTTGAACAAAATCACTTGTTCTTGAAACGCTTGAGACGGAACGTTTCCTCTCGCTCCATTTCTTCAAGACGGAGTTGAATGAAGACTCGTGCTTCTTCAAGTTCAGGTATCACCTTGAACTCCAAAGCATTGACACGTCGCTTGGTTGCCTCGATTTCTTGAAGGAGACGCTTGAGCGTAGCTTCCATCTCCGATGCTTTGACAATCTTTTCAATCAAGTTACCAAATGATTCTCCTGCTTCATCGATATACGGTGATGAACCAATGTATCCGACACCTCGTTCTTCGAAGGTGGATTTCAAATTGGTCCCACTCACACTTGGAACAACGACACCCATGATGTTTCGGCGTTCAACTTCAACTTCTGGATGGCCTGTGTTTGCAATTGCAGCAGCACGGACAGCCAATCCACCTTCAATCGCATTCGCAAGATCTATTCGCTGTTTAGCCATACGGTACGTATCGGTGAGGTCACGCTTTGCAGCAATCATGTCGGAAAGAAGTGTTCGGAACTCGTGAAACAAACCGTCTCGCTTCATCTTCAGCAACTTGTAACCGTTTTTGGTTTGCTTAATCCGTCCCTTGAGTTTAATCAACTCACTGCGGGTTGGTTTGATGTCGAGTGCCATGTTCTTTCACCTCCTCTTGCATCGAATAATTAGTTTCAAGCCTTGTTATCTGGATGATACTTATCGATCCACTTTTGGTCAAGACGGACAAGATACTTCGTGTCGATTGACGACATCAAATTCCAACACAAATCGAGAGTCTCCTCAATTGAACGGTCTTCATCACGGGTTTGGCGAAGGAACTTGTCTTCGAAAACGCCCGAGAAGTCGAGCAATTGCTTGTCACGCTCATTCAGTGCATCTTCACCGACAATAGCGACCAGCCCACGGAGTTCACGGCCCTGAGCATATGCAGCATACATCTGGTCAGAAACGGACTTGTGGTCTTCCCGTGTTGTCTTCTCACCGATACATGAACCCATCAAACGAGAGAGTGATGGCAGAACGTTGATTGGCGGATAGATACCTTGTTGGTGCAATTCACGTGAAATAACGATTTGTCCTTCAGTAATATAACCAGACAAATCAGGAATTGGGTGCGTAATATCGTCACCAGGCATGGTCAGAATTGGGAATTGAGTGATTGAACCCTTCTTGTTCTTGATAATACCTGCACGTTCGTAGAGCATTGCCAAATCGGTATACATGTATCCTGGGTATCCACGTCGTCCAGGAACTTCTTCACGGGCAGCACCAATTTGTCGCAGAGCGTCACAATAGTTGGTCATGTCTGTATAGATAACCAAGACGTGGTAATCTTTCTCAAACGCAAGATATTCTGCAGCGGTCAATGCAAGACGAGGTGTAATAATTCGCTCGACAGCAGGGTCGTCAGCAAGATTGACGAACAATACAGCATTTTCAAGAGCGCCTGTGCGCTCTAAGTCGGAACGGAAGAAATTGTATTCTTCAGCAGTGATTCCCATTGCACAGAAAACAACAATGAACTCTTCATCAGAATCCTTGAGCTTTGCTTGACGAGCAATTTGCAGAGCAATGTCGTTGTGTGGAAGACCAGATGCTGAGAAAATTGGCAACTTTTGTCCACGGACAAGACTCGTACACAGGTCGATAGCAGAGACACCAGTTTGAATGAAATCGTTTGGACTCTGGCGGCTGTAAGGGTTAATTGCAGCACCGATAATATCGGCCTTCTTTTCAGCTACGATTTCTGGACCGCCGTCACGTGGTCGTCCGGCTCCGTCCAAAATACGACCGACAAGGTCAGTACTCACCGGGAGTTTGAAAACATCACCCATGAAGGTGACACCAGATTCTCGGTCAATTTTGGAGGTTCCTTCGAAAACTTGAACGATAACAAGATCATCCGAAGTATCGAGAACTTGTCCGTTCTTGATGGTGCCATTGGAGAGTCGTAGGGTAACGATTTCACCAAAGGCAACAGGTTCAGTTTTGTTCAAAAAGACCAGAGGTCCTTTCACGTCAGTAATGGTTCGGTATTCTTTTCCAGTCATGATATTCCTCTCCTCAGTTTTCCTCCACCGTATCGGCGATTTCATCGGTCATTTTCTTGACCATGTCAGCAATTGTGTCAATGTATCCCTTTTCGAAACGACCACGCATGAGGTCGGAACGAGATGGGACGTTGACGACATCGTTGAGTTGTGCGCCGCCAGCCATAGCAGACTTTGCTGCGTCTTGGAAAGACAAAATTGCCTTTGCCATTTGATATTGCAAGTGAATGTCACAGTAAGCATCGACATCGTGGAATCCGTTTTGTTGCAAAAAGAACTCACGAATCATTCGAGCAACTTCAAGGGTCAACTGTTGGTCGACAGGAAGTGCATCTGAACCAACCAGTTGAACAATTTCTTGCAACTCGGATTCAATTTGCAGCAAACCGCTGACTTGTGTTCGGATTTCCGGGAAATCTTGAGCGATGTTATCACGGAACCACTGGTCAAGACTTTGTGGATACAAAGAATAAGAGTTCAGCCAGTTAATCGCTGGGAAGTGACGTTGTCGTGCAAGACCTGCGTCCAATCCCCAGAAAACCTTGACAATACGAAGTGTTCCTTGAGAAACTGGTTCGGAAATGTCTCCACCAGGAGGTGAAACAGCCCCGATAACAGTGACAGACCCGTCATCGCCATTGAGCGTTTCAACACGGCCTGCACGTTCATAGAACTCAGCAATTCGAGAAGACAGGTAAGCAGGATATCCTTCTTCACCAGGCATTTCTTCCAGACGAGAGGAAATTTCACGCATTGCTTCAGCCCAACGAGAAGTTGAGTCTGCCATCAAAGCGACGTCATAGCCCATATCACGGAAGTATTCTGCAATAGTGATTCCAGTATACACCGATGCTTCTCGAGCTGCAACAGGCATGTTTGATGTGTTTGCAATCATGACGGTTCGCTCCATCAAGGGCTTACCGGTGTTTGGATCAATCAAGTGAGGGAATTCATCCAAAACTTCAGTCATCTCGTTTCCACGTTCTCCGCATCCAATGTAGACAACCAGTTGAGCGTCAGAATACTTTGCGAGAGATTGTTGAGTGACAGTTTTTCCAGAACCAAAAGGTCCTGGGATACCTGCTGCTCCACCCTTAGCAAGTGGGAACAAGAAATCCAGAATTCGCATACCGGTAATCAGTGGAGTATCCGGAGCATACTTTTGCTGGAATGGACGAGGTGTTCGAACAGGCCACTTCTGCATCATTTGCATTTCAGTTCCGTCTTCAAGAACACACACGGTTTGTGTAACGTTGTAATCACCAGATTCAATCGATTTCACAACACCAGTGACGGTAGGAGGTACCATGATTTTGTGGATGATTGTTTCAGTTTCTTGAACGTGACCGATGACTTGACCGCCAACCACAGAATCGCCAACAGCGACTTGAGGCTCGAATGTCCAAATCTTCTCGAGGTCAAAAGCATCAGCATCAACACCTCGAGTAATGAAAACGCCCATTTCTTCTTCCAGTGTTGGAAGAGGGCGCTGAATTCCATCGTAAATTTGAGTTAAGAGACCTGGGCCTAAAGAGACGGATAACGTTTCTTGGGTATTCAATACTGGCTCTCCAGGACGGATACCAGAGGTATCTTCGTACACTTGGATCACGGCTTTATCGCCGTGCAGTTCAATTACTTCGCCCATCAAACCTTCGTCACCAACACGAACCACGTCATACATTGCAGCTTTCATGCCGGTTGCGGTTACAACAGGTCCCGATATTCGGTAAATTACTCCTTCATTGCTCATTTTTATTTCCTCCATATAGTTTGGAACATTACTTCCACAGGTCGACTCCTATAGCCTTACGAATTGTGTCTCGTAGGGTAGTGTCTTCTTCCGTTCCAATGCCAAGCACGGTCGGAGAGACGGATGCCGAGAGTTGGTCGCGAAGACGCTCTGGCAGCGTAGTTAGGATTGAGGAGTCAACCACGACAATCCCTACGCTCTTATTGTTGAGTAGTTTTTTGAAGGTCGAGACGGTTGCGTCTTCGCCTTCAGGGTTATGCAGATTATCAATACCTGCAAGTTGGAATCCAAGGGTGAATTCTGGAGTTCCAACAACTGCTATGTCCATACTTCTTCACCTCACAAAATATGTGCTTCAAGCACTTCAACAGACAATCCAGCAAGCCGCCCACGAACGATGAAGCGGAGATCGTTCACTTCTTGGACCTTCATGGCCACATAGTGAACAACCGGTAGTGCTGATACTGGATGGAGGAAGCTCATTCGCTTCATGATAGCATGTTCTCGTTCCTTGAACCATGTCACAACAGGGTCAAGGCTGTTCATATCTTTTGATGAAGAAAGTGCACCTTCAAACGCAGGGAAATCAAAACGGCTTGAGCCACGCAAGAGGTCCATAGCAGCATCCTTGCCACCTGCAGCAATCGAAGAGAAAGCACGAGCAGGTAGGAGACGTCCGCCAGGGACAAGCATGGATACAATTTCATCAGAAGAAATACCGACCGCTTCAGCCTCGAGAATGTTCAAGAGGTTACGGTGGTCGATTTCAGCGCCAAGAAGATCTCTCAGGAAGCGAATATCTGCTCCTTTACCTTTCAGTGAATCCAAAGCGTTCTTGAAATAATGGACATCAAGAGCGTCTTCATAATCAGAAAGGCGAGCATCTTCAGCAACTGCCATGAGAGCAGGTCCGAACGACTTGCGACGCATCTGAACGACTGCAGAGCGCAAATCGTCAGCACTTTCGATAATCTTCAACCAAGGTGTATTGATATCGTTCAATTCAGGAAGGATTGAATGGGATACCTTCTCGAGATCAACTTCATTGACAACAGCTCGAAGAACCACTTTAGCATTGTAATACTCAAATCGAGAGGTATATGTTTCAACGATTTTACGGATTTTCCCGTTGCACATTGAAAGCATGTGTTCGAGTTCATGTTCCAAGTTGTGCGTTAATGCTGCTTCGACCAAATCTCCGCCTGTTAACTGGCCCGCATAGATATCAATCTCTGAGCGGTATCCAATTTCACCAACCGCAACGGTCAGTTGTTCAGGTGATTGGTTAATCAGTTGGCGCAGCCTAGCACGGTCCGCAAGTTTCTGCCGACGTGCTTTGGCACGGGCAGCAACGTAAGGTGTGTTTCCAAGCATTACCATCATTATCCCTCAATCAAAAAGTATAGAATTAATTTCAGCGAGTTGTGCATTCCAAGAACTTTCAAGGAGTGTGTCAAAGCGCATATCGTAAGAAACTGAACCATCAGGTGATTCAAGAACAAATCCACCAAGACCGTCTATTGCTTCACCAACCTTGCGCTTTCCAGCTAATTCAGAAAGGGCTTTTCGGTCAAGTTCAACTGGACGAATCGAGTAATCATTGCCACCAATCTTGTCAGCTTTGGCCATCAAGGACTTGAGCAGACTTGCTCTTCCTGACAGTTTCGGGCTACCAAGTTCACCGCTCGCTGATTCAAGGGTCTCATCGAGAACCTTTCGTCGAGCAACGAGAATTTCTTTTTGGTTTGCTTGGCGAGCACTGGCCACTACTTCACGGGCAATTTGGTTTGCCTCACGTTCAGTGCGAGCCGATGCTTCCGAGCGAATGCCATCTGCCTTTGATTTTGCATCAGCAAGAATTGCCTTTGCATCATCCTTGGCGGATTTGAGCATTGCAGAGGCTTCTGCCTCAGCGGATTTTGCGATATCTTTTGCGAGTGTTTCAAGCGTCATATATATTCCTCATGTATTTGTTTTTTCACGTTCTGGGTTGCCCCAGAGTTCTTGCCTTCTTCCTCAGAGGAAAAGTGGCAAAGCACCGAGAATCACGATTGATTCTGGCAACGCAGTGAAAATGAGTGCAACACCGAATTTGCTTCCGTCTTCAGCAAGCATACCGACAGCTGCGCTGCCAATGGCTGCTTGAGAAAGACCTGCACCGATTGCTGCAAGTCCTAGGGCAATTCCAGCACCGATTGCTGCATATCCGGAACCATCTGATTGCGATAGTTCGTCTGCTTCGGCTGCTGCGACCCCTTGAGCAACCATGGTAATGGCTGCCAATAGGATCAGTGTTCTTAGGCTCATTTTTAGGGTATTTACGTTCATATTTACTACCTCCGTTTTTTGTCCGTTGGACTATGATTTACTCTCCACATGGAGATTACGGCCACCAAGCGGTGCGAATGCACTGCCAGACCCGTCGTAGAATTTGCCCATCCATTCCACAAAGTGGAGACGGGCTGCGTGAATTGTAGGGGAAAGAATTCCCAAAGCGATTGCAAAGACTTGGATGAAGAGGAACAGAACCAAACACAGCAAGCCAACAAGAATACCTGTGGCTTCTCCGCTGGTGAAGGCGTCCATCATTGGCTCGAAGCCCATAGTGATGGAGACCTCTGCAATCTTGACGCCGGCTACACCGACAGCCATGATACGGAGGTAGGAGAGTGTGTTCGCAAGCAGCCCAAAGGTTTCGATTGGACCCATAATGAGGCCACCAGCCCAGCCAAACTTCTCAAAGATGGCCAGTCCGATAATGAGGCTGATAATACCAACGACAAGTAGAACCGTCCAAATTTGGAATTCAAACAAATCATTGTAGCCTGAGACCATGTTTCTGCACTGCATGAATCCGCCAATAAGAATGAGAATCCAAGAGCCCTTTTCGAAGTATGCTGCAGCTGCGCCATGTGCCTTGAAGACATTAACCAGTCCGAGGAGGTAACCCAAGAAGATGTGGATAGCTCCGAGGTAAACTGAGAGAATCACATATTCTTGTAAGCCGTGTCCGGCAGATGCTCGGTGGAAAGGCATGTGGAGGCCGCCAAGGTTCAGCAAGTCAGCCAAAGCTTCGGGGACGTGGACATTTGCATATGTCCATTCATAGAAAGCGTTGAACGGTGAATCTGCACCCATTTGACCGGTATTATCCCATACGAAGCCAAATCCTTCAGCGAAAACAATCCCCCAGATGATGCACCAAACGCCCATCCATCGCAAAATGGTAAGTCCTTTTTGAGCCATAGGGTCAACTGCGAAGGCTTTGCTACCTAGCCATCCTGCCAACAGCAAGAGGACAATACCGTAGCCCCAGTCTCCCAAAATCATGCCGTAGATGAATGGGAACGTCATCATCATGAGCATAGTAGGGTCGAAAGTTCCGTATTTTGGACGCCCAACCAAATCAACCATCAATTCAAACGGTTCAGAGGTTGAACCGTTTGTGTATTGAATCGGAGGCTCTGGCTCTGGATGGTGGTCATGAGATGGAGCATTGCGGATTCGAGTAAGAGAAATATCGAGTTCGGGAAGGTTGATTTTACCATCACCGTCAAGATCGACTGCGGAAACGAGTTTACCCATTTCCCATGGTGGAAGGTTGGCAATATCTGCATTCTTGAGCGACTGTTGGAATTCATAACAGTCAATAAGGCCTGAATCATCCAAATCAATCGCTTTGAAGAACTGGAAAATCGTTTGATTCGATTTTTGCAGATAGTTGGAAAGCATAACCAATTCTTCAGGGTCGGAATGGCCTTCGTCTGCATGCTCTTCATGGTGGTGATGTCCGCCTTCATAGGCTTCGATACTGACGTGAGAGGCGACCTTCGACAATCGAGATTGGACTGCATCAGCCTGGTCGGTAGGAACCCAACCATCCAATGCGAATGCCTGATTACTCACTGCCATCAATGTTGGAGCAGTAAAAATTGCAGCCTCGCGAACAAGGTATTCTTCAACCGCAACCAGATTTCGGCCGTTTTCAACTGCCCATGCATCAAGATCGTCTTGGGTTTCAGTAATCTTTGATTCCAAACTGGTGATTTCCTCGGCGAGTGCTTTTGCCTTTTCAGCTGGTGAACCTTCACCAGCAGGGATTTGAACGGGTTTAGAGCCAAGTTCGGCCATACCGATTTGAACTTCAGCAGAGTGTTCAGGGCGGCATGCTACTGCAATCAAGCCACCAGCGGCATGAAGTTCGATTTCCGAACGGATTTCTGAAAAGACTTCGTTTGCTTTCGAGGCTCTACGGGTTTCTCCCACGAATACTTCAACGCCGCCATATCCACTCATGAGTTCGAGAGGGAGGTCGAGTGGCGCTAATCGACTGAGGACATGATGTTGTTCTTGGGACGAGGAAATTGTTGACTCTGCATCCCGGATAGTGTCGATGTAAGAGAGAGCCGTGGTGATTTTTTCTTCAAAACCTTCAACGAGTTTTGAGACTTCTGCGTGCGACATTGCGCCATCGGTATTGATTGCTTGAACTGAAGAAGAAACCGCTTGAACTTTAACAAGCAAGTTACTGATTGCATTCGCCTCATCAGAATCCATCGATTTGCCAACGTTTATTCCGTCTTCAAAGCGACCGTATTCTTGAATGTGGACGCACGAAAGTTCGGTGCACAAGCGAAGAACTTCTTCCATTTTTTCGACAGAGCCTGCTACTGTAAGACGGGACATCTCAGAAGTAGCAAACATGGAAAACGCCTCACTGGGATGATACTGCGTCAAGTAAGTTCTTGACTGCCTTTTCTTTTCGACTGGATGCAGATGATTCAATTGATTTGATTTCAGTTGCACCTTCTTTGAGAACAGCGTCTGCTTCTTTTCCAGCTTTTGTGCGAGCAGCATCAAGCGTTGCTTGTGTTTCAGCAACCGACTCCTCAGTTGCGCCGGTTACAAGCGCTGCGGCTTCTTTTCGCGCATCAGCAGTAATCTTGCCGGATTCAGTTTGAGCAGAGGAAAGTCGCTTTTCAGCAGACTGCTCGGCTTCTTTGATTTTTCGGAGGACATCTTTCATACCCAAGTAAACCACCAATATTCTTCGCACTGGCAAGAGGTTTATGAGGCTAATGGGGCAAAAGAATGGGCTGACAAAGCGCAATGGCTTGATTTCACTTCTGTTCTGGCTTCGTGCCCCTAAACCGACTTGACATCATAAAAGGCAACAAAAGTCGGCCTTGAACATCATCGAATCCGACTTCTTTCATCATCTTTCGATAATATCCATTTGTGCCATATTGAGTGTATGTATTTGCAAGGCCCTTCCATGGATGGTTCTTCTCTTTGGTCACGTAGCGGGCAATCCATTGAACAACAGTTGCCATCCAAATTCGCCCACCAAGACCGTGGAACCAATTTGCTTTTCCAGCATCACAAATCACCAGACGTCCACCGGGTTTGAGAACTCGAAGTATCTCAGTTAATCCTTTTCTCTTATCTTGGAAATCACGGAATGAAAAAAGGCAGAAGACCATGTCAAAGGTATTCTCTTCACATGGAATGGATTCTGCAATGGCCTCGATGTAATGGGCTGGCTGCTCACCTCGACTGGCTCGCGCTGCATCAACCCGTTTTTTGGCGACCTTCAACATCTCAGAGGAAGGGTCGAGACAGGTGACGTCCAATCCAACGAGGTCTTCAGCAAAAGATCCAGGACCGCATCCAACTTCAAGAATTTTCATTCCAGGAGTAGCATGGTTTCTGACGTTTCTTCGCCAGCGCTTATCTTGGCCAAAAGTCATCAAACGATTGACACGGTCATAGTTCGGAATCGTTTCTTCAAGTTGCAACTCCAGTTTCTCCCACGCATCGATATCGATACCTGAAGGGTCGTAACCGCCGGTTGCTGCTCGGTCGCCCATGAGGTCTCGTCACACCCGACCTCTTTGGATATGTCGCCAAAAAATCATCGCTAACTCAAGCACAATCCAGCACTCGCAAGATGTGTATCAAGCGATACGTTCAACGGTTTCTGGAGTAATTCCTTCTTCAGGAGTAACTCGGAAGACAAGAATTTTCAAATTTTCAGGAGCATTTCGAAATTTCGAAACAATCATTGAAGTTTCAAAATCAGTACCTATCGTTCGAACTTGGAATGAAAGAACCATGTCGGCAATAGACGCCAGTTCTTGCTTAACGATAGGGTCAAGTCCATTTGTAGATACGGAAACCAACAGCAAACCACGATTGAGTTGTGCGTGTGCTTGGAGCATACGGACCATTGCGACCACTCGAGAAGGATCTTCTCGTTGTAAGAAGAAATCCAAGCTGTCAATGACTGCTCTAAAGTAAGGACCGAGTGCCATTACTTCATTAGTGACTTCTGTCAAATAATCTTGAGTATTGTCATCTACAAATCGAGTTTGAGCAAGGCGGCGGATATCGTCAAGACGGAAACCTTCGAGCCGATAACGGCTGGCGAGAAGTTCGCGCTCAAGAACAGTGGAGTTGTATTCTTCACCGATCGTTCGAACGCTAATGTCAAGAGGCCAACTGTATTTTTGGAAAATGCGGATGATTTCTTGTTGACCTTCGTTTGTGGAAATATACAATGTGTTTTCGGCCTCTTCGGCAGGTGAAGTGAACTGCTTTGCGAATAATTCGCTTCCTGAACCCGTATCGGTAAAAGCCACCATCATGAATCCTCGAGGGACTCCACCGTGCATTTCATTATCGAATTTCGGAACGCCGAACGAACCCACTTTACCAAAGAACTCTTCATCCTCAGGGTCAAATTCAATTTTACGAGCCATTTCGAACACCTCAATTAATCAAAACTTGACCTCTGTCTATCAAGTCAGTACAATACAAGTCAAGATTTGCAAGAACCAATGGCGGAGTCTGATCCGGAACATTGAGAATGACCGATAGAACTTCCCTTTGTCGGAATGTGTTGATGAATGTGTGAAGGTATTCGGCAAGCATTCGCTCATCATTATAGATGGCCAATGCATTAACGCTGTCTAAAAATACGAAATTGCGAACAGATGTTGTCATGCGCAAGATATACAAGGTCCGAAGAAGTACCGACTCAAGCATAATTGGGCTGTCAACAAAATGAATGTTTGAATATTCTACATCGGTTCCACCAAGGATGCCTGATGAAACTAAATCAATAAATTGAATTCGTGAAATATATTCGTCTGAAAGTCCGATAGATTTGAATTCCTCAATCCGTTCTGCAGCACCTACGCTTGCGCAGATGTAGACACCACCCATCTCATGATCCCTCATTAGAGGAACTAAGGTACTGGCGGTAACATTGAAGGCATTCGAATTACCAAAGCGAACCTGAATTGCACTGCTGAGGCTAACATCGATTGCCAATTGTTCAGCAATTCGGTCATCAAGAGTGAGGTTTGAATACATGTTCAAGCACCTACTTTGTTGGTTTTATCATGCTGAGCGCCCCACTTGAGCATTGGCGTAAGCATGACACCTAATGGCGTCAGTTCAATGGCGTGTTTAGCACGACTGTGAGAAGTTCCTCGCATCTTGACCACTTGGAGGAATCGCAACAAGTGACCCATTCGCTCAACGTCTCCCATGACAATAATGCCATCAGCAATTGCTTCTTCAACACCGAAGGAAGACCAGTGTGCGTTCTCTGTTGCTGAGGTAATCTCAGAGATGAGAATAGTCGTGCATCCCAGCGAAGCCAATTTCTTTCCGAGCGTAAAGAGGAAATCACGGATTAATTGTTCAGACTTAATCTTGTAACACAGAGTAGTGACCGAGTCAATCACTAAACGAGTTGCTCCAATTTCATGCACGATATTGATAATCGCTTTAATCAGTGCGTGTACGTCGTCAAGGTCGAAAGATGCTTTATCTAATCCAAGCCATGAATACAAAACGTCCATGTCAAACACGTTGATTTTTCCAGAATCGACCATTTTCATATCAAAAAAGGCGTATTGGCGGATGTTTTCAAGTAGTTTAATCGATGGTTCAGTTGCCGTAAAGTGGGCGCATGATTCGGGTAATTTTGCCAATGCTCCACGAACGAGAAACTCCATGGCGAGGGTAGTCTTACCAGATCCACAAGTTCCAGCAGCGAGCACGGTGGAGCCATGAGGTATACCTCCGCGAAGGATTTCATCCAATCCATGAATGCCGGTTATACAGCGGTCACGGGTGTAAACTGAAGTCGACTGCATGGGAATCTGTACAGACCAGTGGCCAGTGGTTCATGAAGCATCCGCTAAATGGAGGCCAAAATTATTGAAGAGAGCTTCAAAGATAATCGCCTGGTGTAGGGTTTGCCTCGACGTCCCAATTCGCACCAATGCCGTCAAGGGTACGAGTCGCACTCAACGATTGACCCAAGGACATGAATAAGCCAGTATCGCCACCCCATTCAACGACCATGACATCATACGGTTGTGCTTCGTAGATTTGCGTATAACGCAACGAAAGGGTGCCTCTGCCATCGGCAAGAAGATTGATTGAACCAACACCAAGGAAAGACTCTTGAGACAAGTCAATGACTTGTGAAGCATTACCTGAGTCCTGAGAGAGTGAGTCACCTGACAACAGAATCGTCGAATGGCCTGAAATCACACCCTCTTTCAAAAGGAGATTATTCGCGCTTGAAGCGGAGGTGTGGTTGAGCGACCATCCGCGCAGAGAAAGAGCGAAGTCATTCGGATTATAGATTTCAATCCACTCGGGTCCAGAGGAAATTGGACGAACCATAATCTCAGTCAAATGCAAGTCATTGTTTTTCTTTCCACCCTTGTGGACTTCAAAAATTACTTGAAGAATTTCACCCTCTTGAGAAAATTGTCTGTGAGCGTTTGAAGACGATGGGGCTGAAGAGCGCTCTGTGCCACCGGAAAAGAGTTCAAAACCAATCCGTGACGTGTTCTGTGATTCGATGACTTCAATGGATAAATACAGAGTATAGCCCTCATCAAGCCCAAGCCCTAAAGCCATGTTTTCTTCGGAAACATTATGCAAGGCAGCGATTCGTTGATGGTCAAGAATTCCATCTTTTACCAAACCTGTTTGAACCCTTCCGTCATCGAGTTGAACAGCATCGCGAAGGTGCCATTCTGAAGTTGAATTTGCATAATCAAGACCTTCGGAACCCATCGGAACGAACCATCCCCCGTCAGAAGTCAAACGGTCGAGCCCCTGAACTGCAGAACGGTCAATCCGGTCAACGTTCGGGTCATTGGATCCCATTTGCAGTTGAGCAAGCGACAAAAACGCAGTGAGAATCATGAGGAATAAAGTAAACGCTGAAAGGAATTCGATCACCGCCGTGAGAGCGTTATCGTCTCTTTTTAGAGAACAAACCCTCCCATCGCGCATGAACAACGGTAATGTTCGGCGATTGAAGAGGTTGCCGCATGGAGTTGGTGCAAATCATCAAATTATCGCAACTATGCCCCCTTCGGGGGCGATGAGTCTTTGAAGCCCCGATGAGAGGCACCTGTTAATGTCGCGCTATGCTCCACGTGATTCGAGGCGGAAATGCGGAAGTATTTCACTGGTATTCCTGCTCCTCATCGCATCCTTTACCGGGCTTTTGACTCTACCAAGCGTCGCAGCAGTAGAACCTGGAGATTTATCCCTAAAAGCCTCCAATTCACCACTCGAAGATGCTTGGCTCTCTTCATGGGACCCTATTTCTTTCAATTTGACTCTTGAGAATGAAGGACTTCAATCAATTTCCAACCGTGTTTTATGGTGGTATGCTTGTGAAGGCGTAATCGATACAGCAGTCTGTAAATCAAATTACGATGAACGGGGAAGTTTCTCTTTACCGATCGTATATCCGGGGACAATTACCGACTTCACTTCATCAACTTCTTGGAATCCTTCAGGAGATGAAGGGACATTTACAATCGTTTATGCTTTTGATTTGCAAGACCAAGACCCAAGTGATGACACACTCACATTCCAAGTCAATCTAACAAGGTCCTTTGTCGACCTCGCCGTAGATACAGCCTATGACCCAACCAGCACGCTCTCGAACCTCGCTGTTTACGGAGGTAAATCCATCCTCAATACAAACATCGATTACGATATGCAAATCGTTGGTTCAGTCACTGCTTGTGGCACATGTAACTTTGTTGCTGAACTCGGATGGCAGCTCTGGAATGAAGGTGAAACAATGCTTCTCGCAGAATCGTACACCAATGTCTCGAATCTACCATCCTGGGGTGGAGTTTCCTCATTCTCACGAGCCATGCCAGCATTTTCTCACTCTTCTCAAGGAACGTTTACACTTCTTTGGGGCATGTTCAGCAGTACAGGCACCCCATATTCAGATCTAAATGCTCAAAATGACCTGTCGCAAATTACCGTTATTTTTGACGATACAATCGATTTACAAGCAACATCAATGGCTCCGGGCCATGATTCGTCATCAAGCGATTATTACTTCGGAGAAAACATGGTGCATTCAACAATTTCCAATAAAGGGAACTTGACGATTGCTAATGTAATCATTTCTTTCCAGGTCTACGACCCGATTGGTGATGTTGAAGATGAAACGCAGTGCGTTTTGAGTGATTTCAAGCCAGGTGATTCTGAAGTGTGTATGTTCAACCTCACCATCGTCGGAGCTGGGCGTACATTGACAATCAGTGTGCCTGTCACATTCGCAGAAGGTTCTGATGCAAAGATGGGTGATAACAGCCTCAGTGAACAAACCGATGTTATCGCAGGAGATATCAACGCTGTTATTGTTCAGAGCAACCCGCTTGGCACATACACGACTGGAGAATACATCGAAATGGTCGCTCGAACAGGTACTACTGCCGCTGCGCCACTCAACTATTCGTGGTGGGTATCTGGAATCATCAGTCTCGGGTATGGCCAATTGCTCAACATATCTGGATCCGTTCTTGGACTTGGCGACCACACCATTACCTTGAGAGTCACGGATAACTTCGGTGTGCTTGAATCAGTTCACAAAGAGATTACGCTTTACAATTATGTTGACCTTGATAACGAACCTTATTTCACCGGACAAGCAGTAACTCGCTCGCTTTCTTACCTCAACTATCAATCGATTTTACCTGTCCTCGGTACACAATATGGAATTGGAGAAGGAAGAGAGCCTTTGCTTCTCCTTTCTTTTGAAGTGCTGTCAAGTGAAGACGACTCAAGCAATACAGGGATGGACCATATGGACATCCACCTCAATACCTCTGCCCTCTTGCCGTCCAACATACCACTTGAGACCGTAGAGATTCGATACCTCCCCTCTCTTGAAGACAATATTTGGACTACGTTCGATGAATATACCAAGAATCTGGACCATTCCTTTGATGTAACACTCTACCAAAACGGTGTAATTCTCATTATCGGAAACTCACCTCCTGCAAACATCAGTATGGGTGAAATTGAATTTGAACAACTTCAAGGCGGTAGCATTGAACTTCAATGGAATCCGACCGGAGATACTGAAAACCAGTACATAGGTTCGTGGATGATTTACAAACTCACCATCCAAAACAATGCGGGAACTATTTTCCCATCTCCCTATCCTGACTTCAACGAAATTATCTGGGAAACATTGACCATTAATACACTGGTTGCCTCATTGGATACGAGCACCAATTCGTGGATTGACCCTACACCGCTTGAAACCAATACCTGTGCGTCATATGCCATCATGCCTGCAAATCGCGAAGGCACACCTGATTTCCTTCATATTGAGATATCGAGAGATGATTTTGGACAACCGGTCGCATTCTGTGGTGATGCTATTCCACCAGAAAAAGCAGTCTCCAATCTTCAGCACTCTGTCACCTTCACCAATGACAGTGAGTGCTATAAAATTGAAAACGATTGGTCAATGTGTTATGATTTGAACATGAGTTGGGTTTGGCCAGAACAAGAAACATCGGGTAACGTGACTTGGAACCTCTATCAAACCGATCAACAACCTGATGGCATTGATTTGAGTTTCCTTACACCTGTAGAATCCGGTCTAACTGGAGCAGAAGGAGAAACCGGCTACTACAACCAAAGTGGGATTGACGATGACAATATTCGGCCATGGAGAACGTTATACTATGTCTTAGCACCTGTCGATTCTGTTGGCAATCAATTGCTTGAAGTTGATTATCCAGTAAATACAATCCGAGTCGTGATTCAAGACCAATGGTGGGACTACAATCAGCACCTAATCCCAATCCCTCCTCCAGAACCTGAGCCGCCACTTGGCGTTGAATGGCTCGGTACTCTAACCGACTACATGGAAGTTGATGAATTCCAAACAACTGGAATTATTGCATTATTAACGCTCGTCATTAGCATGATTTCATTGCCAATTCTTATCAAAAAGAGAAAGCGATTATCCCGAATTATGAAGGCACGAAACCGGCAATCTGGAGCACGTATTACTGCTGATGAATTCGAAGATTTCTTTGACTGAGGATGGCGCGGCAGGGGAGATTTGAACTCCCGAGGTGAAACACCACTGGATTAGCAATCCAGCGCAATGGCCAGGCTATGCGACTGCCGCAGTAACTCGGCGACCGTCGAGGCAGTCATGAACATGACGGTTGACACCGCACACAGAATTAGGACAAAACCGAGACACTCAGGCCAAGGGTCCAAAGAATCCAAGCCATTCAGGTGGAATGATACAGACGACCACTAAGGCAACATGCATCCAACCCAAGTAGTATATCGACCGGAAAAAGGAGCGGGCAGCTTTCGGCATTCGTCCATTTTCATCAAGTTCTTCAAGCGGATCGATATCCCAAACTGATTTTGAATACCAAAGTGTCAAACCACCAGCGAGGAAAGCCCATAGGAGAGGAAGTCCACATTCTGGCCAAAAACAAGGGACAGAACCAAGCATGAAAAGAAGAACACAGTAGATTTTAGATTGAAAAACAGTGTGCTCTGGACCTTTTACTTCGTTTAACATTGGGATATTCACGTCCCCATATTCACCTGAACGATACAGCGCCAAAGCCCAAAAGTGAGGTGGTGTCCACAGGAAAATCAACAAAAAGAGCATCCACGGAATTGGTGAGCCAAGATCAAAGGGATTGCTTGAATGAAGAGAAGAGGCGGCAGCAGCAGCCCAACCAATCAACGGTGGTGTCGCACCCGCAATTCCGCCAATTACAATATTTTGAGGTGTACGACGCTTTAGCCATATTGAATAGACCAGAACGTAGAATGCTACTGAGAAAAAGGACCAAAAGGCTGCTTTCCAATGGACGAGGAAAAACATGGATGAACCTAAGATTGCCAAAAATAAACCAAACACTAAGGCACCTCGGGCTGAAATATGCCCCAAAGGAATTGGACGGTTCATCGTACGGCGCATGTGCGGGTCGATGTCTGCATCATACCACATGTTAATCGAATTTGAACCACCTGCTGATAGAGTTCCAGCAACAACAGTTAGCGCAACAGTATACATCGTGTCTGCCCAGGAGCGGTCGATGTCGATAAGTCCGTGCCGAGCAAGAAGGTCGTGAACCAAAATAGCGCAAACAGCGGTCACTTGGAGCAAGACAATTACTCGAAGTTTCATGAGTTGCGTGAATACTTTGAACCAACCAGGATGAGGAGGTGATTCAACGGGTCCCGCATCAGACAAGTTCACTCCTCCTCAGGTTGGTGGGAGGACGAGAGGCGTAAAAAGAAAGAGGCTGTCACGGCTACGAGGAAACAGCTGACTCCAAAGACCAAGTGGAGTAATGAAATCCATTCCGGGAAGTCGTCCATCTTTGCAAGAATGATGTATGAGCCGCCAACCATGACGTTCAGAATCCACAACCCAGTCGCCATTTCAGTAATACGACCAAACATTGGAGTGGATTCGTGAATTTTTGCTTCACTACGCAGTCTAGCAGAACCGAAGAGTAAAACCAAACCAACAAGCAAGGCACCAAATCGATGAATCATTTGAACCAAGACCCCGGGCCCGTCGAATGAGGGAAGGAACGACCCGTTACATTTCGGCCATCCGTTCGGAAAACCGACAGAACAGGCCTGATTATACTGTCCACCAGCGGTGGAAGACACCCATGCACCTAGAATTAAGAGCGTGAAAACAGAGCCAACCATCGCATCAACCCGAGTTTTATTCGCGCTTATGAACTCTGGATTCATAGAGAATATTTCCCAAGTGGAGCCCTCTGATTTCCTCATCGCAAAATGCTGATAGATGAACGTAGAAGTGAATATACTTGCAAGTGAGAGATGCAATGCAACCGACCAATCGACATTGTCCATCGCAACGGTCAATGCACCGACCAATGCTTGAATAATCAGGAGCACGCCCGAAAGCAGTGTTGAACGATAGACTGTTTTACCATACACGTCGATCATTTTGCGCGCCATCAGGGCATTCAATAAGACGGGTACTGCAATGACGCCAACCAACATCCGATGAAACCATTCGGAAAAAATCTCGAACGTAGTGTAGCGATAATCTGCACCTCTCGAGTCAATTTCATCTGGGTTCTCATCCCAATACTCACCCTGCTCTTCCACAGAGATATCAAAACCCCATGTTCCGAAACATTGAGGCCAATCCGGACATGATTCTCCTGCATCGTGAATACGTATCGTCCCCCCTGCTATGATGATGCAAAGAGCCATTACGAGAAGTACAACTGGAAGAGTGGACGGTCGTCTCCACCACGCCTGCCCCATGGGTGATGGTGGGAGCAGACCCCTTTTGAACACATTCATTTACCCATGGACTGATGGCGAGAACTCATTCACGGGTTATGGCAGTACTGGCAATCTGTGTCATGCTCATCTCATCACTGCCTCCATCGCAACATGTCTCGGCCCAAGAACCGATATTTGCAACAATGCATGATGTGGTTCTTTTCGATTCGAACTGTCTTCAATCAGTGAATTGTGAAGGTGAGCGAATCGAACACTTGGTCGAATATTACGGTGCTGATTGGTGTGAACCTTGCGAACTGATTGAAGGTGAGATTGACCAGTTAAACCGAAGCGATACGTTTGTGTTGCAACATCACCCATCAACACAGGATGATTCTTTCTTGAGCGCTTCTAAACTACGTTTTTCAAACGAACACCGATTGTTATTTCTGCCCAGTTTAGTGTTAAACAGTGAAGGACTACTCACTGGCTCCAGTCAGGCACTTGAGCTTTCAAACGCTCTCTCCAAGCGCTCGTCAGATTTTGGAGGGCTTTCAAATCTCCAGTTTGACAACGGCACCCTCACATGGCAAGCCTCCCGAGGAGACATGGTAAGCATCTGGCGAACAGAAGCCATCGACCACCAAACCCGTAATCGAACTCACCCTCATCTTGCGACGGGTTTGATGCAGTTCAATGCGTCAAACAGTTCTGCGAATATTTCGGAATTGGTGGAAAATTTAAACGGCCACATCGTTGTAATTTTAGAACAAACTGGCGTCTATCAACTGGTGAGTGATTCCTCAAACCCAATCGGTGGCTTTGAACTCAGTCAAGAGATTGGAGTTGAAACATCAAAGACCAATCTCGGGCTATCACCCGGGCAAAATGCGAGCCTGTGGACGGTTGTTCTCATTCTGTGTTTAGGCCCTGCTCTTTACATGCGTTGGAACCTGTCAAAACAAGAATTTCATGAAGAAGAATAGGCCTGTTCAACCGATTGTGTTAGGGGTTAGGTTCAAGAACAGTAGACAGGTCGGCCAAATGCGGGTGTACTCGCAGGTGTATCAAATGGTTAAACCAGCACGACTCCACACACGATTTGAACGAGCTCGAATTATTGGTGCACGCGCACTTCAAATTGGAATGGGAGCCCCCCTTTATGCCAACGAAGAAGTCCTTCGTGAAGCGTTCAGAGAAGAATTGATTTCTCTCTACGGTATTGAAGAAGCATCGGTTCGCTTCGTATTAGACCCTCTTAAAATCGCATTGTATGAGTATGAGCATGAACTCATCCCAATCGATATCGACCCACATCTCGAGTGATTTCACTCATTTGCGGAAAAGCCGTAGAATCCGGCTTGCTCTACATCTGGCAAGACGTCACGTTTCACGAGCATTGTTCGAACAGCCCATAAATCAACAAAAACCCGGTATTTAGTTGTAGCATCGAGATAATCTACACCACTTGAACCTCCAGTTCCCATTCTTCGGCCAATCATTCGTTCAACCATACGTGCATGAGCAGAACGGAAAAGTAACATCGATTGCTCTAAACCAACAAAGGAATCGATTAATTTTCGCGGCCAAGAGAGAAGTGGGAGTTCCCGATACGATTCAATGAAAAGCAAACCTGCCCTTGAACGAGAAACATGGCCATCTGGACGAAGGAAGTCTGCTGCTTGCTGGTTTGCAGCCTCAATTCGAGCGCGAACCGGTGCTTCTTCACCATGTCCAATAGCAACAATATGGGCTATGACTTCTTCACCATGCGACCTCATAGCCGCAACATGCCCATCCACGAATGCTCCAATGATTTCATCATCGCCACTTGAACCTGCAAGAGAACCATTGATTGGGGTGCGTGCAAGCCATGCAGAGAGCGCTTCTCTCAAAGAAGGTTGATTCGAAGTGGTCTCAAAATCGGCAAGAACTGCATCGGTTATTTTACCCTCTTTTGCTAACTTTTTCATGTGAAGCAAAGGGTCCATACCACCCATTCGTTGTGAATTTTCAAGCCCAAGTAATACCTCTAATTCTCTCATCTGCCATGATTCAAAGCCAGAAGACGTCCCAAGTTTATCTCGGAATGCCAAGAACCCTTGAGGGGTGAGGGTTTCCATAACTTTCCATTGGTTTGAAAGTAATCGGAAGATTTCAGTAACTCGATCTAAATGATGAACCATCTGAGGTAATTGCTCTTCTGGGACATGTTCTTGGTTCAAGAGCGCATGTGCTTCTTTTAATTCCCGTAAAATCAATTTGAACCATAGTTCAAACGCTTGATGAACGATAATGAAATGCTGCTCGTCGTTTGATGGAGCTGGGTTGTAACCTTCGGGGCCATCCTGAAGAGCCAATAACTCATCCAACTGCAAGTATCCTGCATAAGTCATCCGATGTGCTGGTGCAAGGTCGGTCATGGTTTTGCATCGGTGCCAAGCCCTTGAACTCTTCACTCGAGAGGAGAAGTATTTCTGTCAACTTTGAAGGTTAAGAGATCGAGCCAGTAGCGAGCCTTAATCCTGCAGCATAGGTAAGAATCGTAAGAACAATTGAAGCGAGTAAGGCTGGCCAAAATTCAATGCCCCTTTGAAGAAACATTGGGAGCGTTAGAAACAGTACAAGAGAAGGGATGACAAGCCAAAATATGTTTTTGCTAAAAGATGCAATCTGTTCAGAATCACCCGTGTCGTTGTATAACCAAACCATTGCAAAAATAGAGATAAGGGGTAATGAAGCAATCAATGCGCCGTAAACATCGTTCTTCTTTGCGATTTCACTGGCTGCAACAATAAGTCCACCCGAGAGAAGAAGTCGGATTGAGAGTTGTATGAAGGCCATAAAGGGTAAGTTAAGCAGAG
>DAMU01000047.1:18522-22658 GCA_002499705.1 Euryarchaeota archaeon UBA91 | reverse complement strand
TCAAACATCTTCACTCTCACTGATTCTAATGAGAACACTCATATCGCACATACTGAACCCCTCGACATGGGCGTAGATTCTGATACACTGGCAAGTTGGCTGGCCGACTACGACCGAGACAACATCACTATTGGTGTAGTCGCCTCTCATTCCTCTCTTCAAATCTTACACGGTGCTCGCAGTGAAGGTTTCAGAACACTTGGAATTGCTGTTGGAGAAAATCGCCGACGCTTCTACCAAGCATTCCCTGGTGCTGAACCTGATGAATGGTTGATGCTCGATAATTATCTCGAAATGATGGACCATGCTGAATGGTTCCGTGAGCGAAATGTCGTCATTATACCCCACGGTTCATTGGTCGAATACCTCGGCTCTGCAAACTTTAGAGAATTGCAAGTGCCAACTTTTGGCAACAGAGGGATACTCCATTGGGAAAGCAGTAGAGAGCGACAACGCAAGTGGCTCGAAGCTGGCGGCTGCACTATGCCGAAGGTACTTGAAGACCCTCACGATATCGATGGGCCAGTTATTGTAAAGTACGCTGGAGCCAAGGGGGGAAGAGGTTACTTCATTGCACGAAATTATCGTGATTTCCGCAGAAATGTCGACATTGAAGAGGAATTTACGATTCAAGAATACGTGCTTGGATGCCGATATTATCTCCACTTTTTCTTTGACCCGACTGCTACCGATGGTTTTCAAGTTCAAGGAAAAGGAGCGAATGCCGGCAAGAATCTTGGACGGCTCGAACTGCTTTCAATGGACCGAAGAGACGAGTCTAACGTCGATGAATTCTACAAATTGGGTTCGCTGAGAGATTTGCGCGAAATGTCTCTTGAACCGTCTTTTGTGGTCACCGGTAACCAGCCAGTCGTGATCCGTGAATCCTTACTCCCTCGAGCGTTTGAAATGGCTGAAGGAACTGTAGCAGAATCGTTTGAATTGGAAGAAGGTGCTCGGGGAATGATTGGCCCATTCTGCTTGGAGACGATTGTAACAGACGCTCTGGAATTCAAAGTGTTTGAGATAAGTGCACGAATTGTCGCAGGATCGAATCCTTTCGTAGGAGGCTCACCATACTCAGATATCAACGAGGAACGAATGTCAACCGGCCGACGTATCGCTCGCTCAATACGTAAGGCATGTCAAAACAACCGACTTGAAGACATCTTGTCTTGAGACAGTTGAGTAAAAGTGGTCGTCAGAAGCACAGTTGGTGTGCGAAACTTGAATCAATCTTCGGATTCACCGGTACTCAATGATTCCAAGTCAGGAGCGCTTGGGACTTCTGAGGCGGCGAGATATTCATCAAGCGAGATTGTTCCATCGCCATCTTTGTCTGCCTTCTTGTGAATAATTTCTGCTTCCTCAAGAGACATTCCAGTAGCCTCAGCCAGTTCTTCAACGGAGAGTTGGGCGCTGCCATCAACATCTGCATCGATAAATCTGTTTTTCAGTGCATCTAATTCAGTTTCAAGCTCTCTCTTCAATTGTTCGCGTTCTGCTTTGGAAGAGACATCGAAAGAGCAAACCTGCATAATCGGGTCACCCTTACTAAGTTCAGCAGTATGTTCGGTCATTTCGCCACCGTTGTTGACCATAATTTGGAACTTCGTAGGGTCTTTAGAACGCCGCTTCTTGTGCTTCTTGTAATAGTGAACATAAACGTGGTATTGGCCACCAGGAGCAGTTCCTTCGGGCCAAAAGACGTTCTCAACGGGTTTACGTGTCTCGGCACGAACATTAGCATCGACATCGAGTTCTCCACCGCATGCACTGATTTTGTTTCCACCGTGAATACGTTCACCAGAAGGACAAACGATGTGCAAATCAAGATCGTTGTAATTATTCCACATCAAAGATACTTGAACATCAGAAGATTTAGCCCCTTCTCGAGCCAAACGAGCTTGCAATTCTTTGATTACTTTGGAATTCGAACTGGAGGAAGCAACCTGTTGTTGTTGAGCAGCAGCAATCTCAGCAAGGCGGGTTTCTTCAGCAGCCAAGAAGTCTGCTTGGCGTTGATTCTCACGTTCAATTGCAAGGCGGGCTTCTTCTTCGTCACGTCGGCGAGCCTCATCTTGCTGGTCGCGTACTTTTTGAGCAGCTTCAGCGGCTAAGCGGGCCTCTTCTTGAGCAGCAATACGGGCATCTTCCAACATCTGTTGTCGTTCCGCTTCCTGTTGGGCTCGAGAATGTTGAAGTTGTTCGCGTGCGAGACGTTCTGCATTCTCAACTGCCATTCGGCTGGAAATTGCTTCTTGGCGACGGCGACGATTTTCAACAAGTGCAAGTTTACGATCGATTTCTTTCTTTGCACTTCCAAAACCTGGAGCGCCAGAACCATAGCGCAGTCCTTCAGGATTCATGCCTTGACGAGCAGATATTGACACATCCTTACGAGTGAAAATATACCACAATCCAACAACAAAACCCCCTACTAAGGCTATCGAAGTTACGATGGTCTCAACTCCCATAGATACTCGCAGGAGGTGCTAGTCTTTTGTAACATCGGTTGGTAGTTTTATCAAATCTGAGCAATTTTTATGTGAATAACTGAGCATTAAGCCTTCTAGACTTTATCGCCTTTGAGTTTATATCTCTCTGCGTGGACGGTTTAACATGCGCGAAATTCATCTGAAGTGGACGGCGGAGACGGTCGCCAACTCAGAATATGCCCCTATTGCCAAAATTGCGCATTCTTTAGAGGTTGTAGGCCATCTTGATATTGGAGAAAAGGGCATTCGTCAATTGATTTTGCCCGACTTCTGTGAAGGGAAAGGAGTAAAGGATTTGGATGAGGTTCCATTTTTGACCGTTGAATCAGAACTCGGAGGCGGTCAGAGTGGTTATTTGGTGGTATGGAATTCACATCCCCTTTCTATTGCAGCCATCCATTTTTCAGATATTCACATCATGCCACCCTATACCTACGGTGGAGATGGAATTACCCTTACGGTTCGTGGTGTGCCTGCCGGCGTCTCAAACTTTTTGAAAATCTGTCGCGAACTACTTCCACCTGATGTGGTTAAGGTTGTTGAAATGGGCGATAATAAGACTATAATTGAAGGGGTTTTGACTCCCCGCCAAATAGAATGTGTCAAAGTTGCTGCCTCTTCAGGATATTACGACCACCCGAAGCAAATCAAATTGCGAGAACTCTCTGAATTGATGAAAATACCTCGTTCGACCCTTCAAGAACACCTTAATCGCGCTGAATTAGCAATGATGAAGTGGTCCAGCGAGCAAATGGATGACGAATAATGTGTGCGAAACCTTGAGAACCAGCGGGTTTTGGCGAAACCATGGACAAGGCCACGCGCTTGAACTCCCTGCTCCCAAATGGGCGTGGAGTTTGGATTCCAATCGATCACGGTGCATCGGATTTTCCTGTTGAAGGACTGATAGATACCGAGCACGTAATCAATGCCTTAGTCCGTGCTGGAGTAGATGCAATCGTAGCGCAAAAGGGAGTTGTAAGTCATTACAGCCACCTGTGCGAAGGCTCAACAACCGACATGGTCGTCCATTTCTCAGTATCAACACGTCATGCAGGTCCAGATGCTGCAAACAAAGTCATCGTTGGAAATGCTGATGAAGTTCTCAAAAGAGGAGGCATTGGTGTCTCTTGTCAAGTGAACATGGGTAGCCCAAATGAAGCATCGATGGTTGAACGTATGGGGGAGATGAGCAGGGATGCATTGCACCACGACTTACCCATGTTCGGTATGGTTTATGCGCGTGGTGAACACCTTTCCATTATGGAAGGTGACGATACAAACGCCAATGCACATGCTGTTCGTCTTGCTTTTGAACTGGGCTGTGATGCTGCGAAAACGACATGGACTGGAAGTCAAGACAGTTTTCGAAAAATATCTTCTGCAGCCCCAATTCCAGTCCTTGTGGCAGGAGGTCCTGCAACCGGCAATTCGCTTGAAATATTGACGATGGTCCGTCAAGCACTTGATGCTGGCGCATCAGGAATTTGTATGGGACGACAGGTGTTTGCTCATCCAAACGTTGAGGCTATTGCTAGAGCTCTAGTCATGCTCGTCCATGAAGATTCCACCGTTCAAAACGCAATGGTAAGTTGTGGACTGTGAGGTGTTGGCATGGAAGTGTGGACTGACTGCCGC
>DAMU01000047.1:0-18133 GCA_002499705.1 Euryarchaeota archaeon UBA91 | reverse complement strand
AATTCAGACGATTTTTACTGCGATGGAAATCGACTTATGTCAAATGAAAAAGTCGTTGGCGCCTTCGTAACAATAGACTCTGAAAAAACGCAGGACTATGCTCGCTCTTTGGTCGGCAGTGTTGAGTGGCTCGTGCTTGATTTCTCTCACTGGTCGATGATTCCAATTGAAAATGTAATTGCTGCTTGTGAAGGAACGCCAACGAAAATAGCAGCCGTTCTTTCCACACCTGAACAGGCCCAAGGCGCAGGTTTTGCATTGAATAAAGGAGTTGATGCATTGGTTGTCTCTTCTTCTACTGAAATGATTGAGGCTGCTTTAATTGTCAAGTCTCAGCGATTGGAAAGAAAAGAGAACAGTGAATTCGAAGTTGAATCCCAATCTAAGCATGTGGGTTTGGGGAATCTGACCATTACATCGGTAGAGTCTGGAGGAACCGCTGAACGTTATTGCATTGACATGACGCGTTTACTTGAACACGGTGAAGGTCTTTTACTCGGTTCAAGTGCTTCCAGTTTTCTTTTTGTTCATGGAGAAACACTCGATTCAGAGTTTGTCCCTACTCGCCCATTCCGCGTCAATGCAGGCCCTCCTCACGCCTATATTCGCATGGCGAATGGAATGACCAAATATCTATCTGAACTACATTCCGGTGATGAAATTCATGTTGTAAATACAGAAGGTATCCAACGTAGCGCAACTGTAGGTCGCTTGAAAGTCGAATTGAGGCCAATGATTCTTGTGAAATGGATTGATGAAAATAATAAAGAAGGGAACATGTTCTTACAACAAGCAGAGACGGTACGCGTCGTCGGCTCCGACATGAAAACCAAGTCAATCACTGCATTGAAACCTGGTGATCTTGTCATCGGCTGGAGCGACATGGGATCGAGGCACATTGGTGCTCCAATCTCAAGTGCTGTTGCTGAGAGATGATGACATGGCGATACTGGGTTCCGGAAAGGCTCATGGCGGCTGCAGTCTACTCCATGCCGCCGGTCTAGGGTATGGGGCAAGTATTGGACTGGATTTACCGCTGGCTGTCCGTCTTCTCGACAAACCCAGTAAGCGAGATGTCAAGGACCCCGATGAATTACTCCCTGCAATCCTTGATGCTTGGATTGCTGGAGGTTTTAAATTTCCAAATGAATTAGAAAAAGAAGAGTTACATTGGGCTGTTATGAGTCAAATTCCTCCTCGTCAAGGACTCAAATCAAGTGCTGCATTATGCATTGCTGCACTTCGAGCTCTCGCCGATGCCACACAAACAGAAGTGAGCGATGAAGAATATGTTGCTATGGCTGCACAAGCCCAAATCGAATCCAATGTATCGATTACCGGTTCAATAGATGATGCTTGGGCGTGTTTGACTACTGGATGGAAACTGATTGACCCGCGGGCGGAAAGTATCTCTGAAGGTGTTCTGTTCGAAGGGGATGGCCCAAACGCAGAGGATTGGATTGTTATGATCGTATGCCGTGAAGAGCGAAAAAAGCGGCCGACAATGGAAGATTTTGTGCCGCATACAGGTGCCTATCAAAATGCACTTGAAGCATTACAAGAGATGAATGAGTTGGTTGCCTTAACTTGGAATGGCCGAGGTACTGTAGCGGTAATGAACGATGTACAAGGTCGAAAAATGACCAATGATGCTATTCTCAATGGGGCCCGAGCAGCAGGGATGAGTGGTTCAGGAAACGCCATTGTAGTTGTTGCTCCAAAAGTCAGTAAACCTACTTGTGACCGGTTGCTTCACTTGTTTGAATCAAACAAAGAAGTGTCCAAAGTGATTCAAACCTCTTTTTTGAGCCATGAAGAAGTAGAGAGTCAAGACGCACCTTCTTGAAGGGAGGGTGGCTCGACAGAATGAGTCCAATGCATATGCACCTCGGAGAAAGGATTCGACTCACCCTCTTTGGGACAAGTCATGGACCTCGTGTCGGTGCACTGCTCAATGGCGTTCCTGCAGGTATTGAAATTGATTCGGATGCCATCGAACTGGCAATGGCTTCACGCCGACCTGGTGGACGGTATGCGAGTAAACGCAGAGAACCGGATGTAGTTGAATTTCGGAGCGGTGTTGCTGATGGAAAAACGACGGGCGAGGAAATCGAAATCTCAATCGCCAATAAGGATGCAAAATCACGAGACTACAGTTTCTTACCGGCACATCCACGCCCAGGTCACCAAGATATGGTCATGCACAAGCGTACCAACGGGGATGCTGACTTGCGTGGTGGAGGGAGTTCCTCCGCCAGATTAACCGCTGCATTGGTTGCCTCTGCAGCGCTGCTTTCACCGCTGCTTAACAGACTTAAGGTCGTATGTGAAGCACACGTAGGTGCAATTGGGCAAGTAGAAGCCAAAGAAATGAGCCAATGCCCTCCGAGATGGGAAAATGAAGCCAGCAAGGAAATGCGCTGTCGAGACCCTATTGCTGCTCTTGCTATGGTCGAAACTGTTGAACAACATCGAATGCAAAGAAATTCAATTGGCAGTCGCGTTGACTTGCAAATAACTGGCCTCCCACTCGGACTGGGTGAGCCATGGTTTGACGGTCTTGAACCGGCTCTTGCTCGTGCGATGATTGCGATTCCAGCTGCACGTGGAGTGACGTTTGGGCGTGGTTTTGGAGTCGTGGCGATGACCGGTTTAGAACACAATGACCCGTGGGGTGGTACGGCAGAACACCCCCTCTTGACCGGCGAGAAACCTGACGGCGTTATTGCAGGTCTCGCTACGGGTTCACCGATTCATGTATCCGTTGCTTTCAAGCCGCCTTCAAGTATTGCTTCAGAACAACACACGCTAAATCTTGAAACAAATACCATTGAACCATTGGTTGTTGGAGGACGACACGACCCCGTTTTAGGGCCTCGCGCAGTTGCAGTCGTCGAATCAATGGCCAAACTTGTTCTTTGTGACCTTGCCTTACGCGGAGGTTTTCTCGATGATTAAATCAATGACGGTTCACAAGTTTGGAGGCTCTTGCCTTCGAGATATTTCTGATTTGAACCGCATTGCTGAAGTGATTCAACATTGGCCGGGAAAGTCGGTTCTGGTCGTTTCAGCACTTTGGGGCACGACTGACCGTTTGATGCGGGCTAGTAAAGAGCCTCGATATGCGAGTCGACTGGTGAATGACCTTTCACGCCAGCATCTACGCTTCGCACCGGGGTTAATCGAAGGTGAAAATGCAAAGTTATTCAAGGCGGTATTGAAAGGTATAGAACGTTCACTGGATGAATTATCTCGAAATCCACATGAATGGAGCGCAATTAACCGGTTATTAGCAGCCGGAGAACGCCTTTCCGCATTGGTTGTCGCTCACCACTTACAGAAATTAGGCATCCAAGCACATCCGGTAGGTGCTGAAGATATTGGCTTAAAACTCAAAGGAGTGAACAGAGCACCAATGGTTGACATTGAGACTTCTATGAAGCAATTAGATCGCAGCGCCCTATTTGGAACCCCCGTAATTACTGGCTGGTTTGGCGAGGGCTCAGATGGAGAGTTGGCATTACTTGGACGTGGAGGAAGTGACCACACTGCAACCTCAATAGCCCGCCTCATTGATGCTGACAAGGTCATTTTGTGGAAAGATGTTGACGGAGTCCTACCCTTGAATCCTCGTTGGGGGATTTCATCACAACCGATACCCTATCTTGGATATGGAGAAGCTGTTGAACTGTCTCGGTTGGATACACCTGTTTTGCATCCAGCAACCGTTGAACCTCTGCGAAGTATAGGTATCCCGCTGGAAATTCGCGACTTACGTGGAGTGGTAAAGGAAACAGCCTCGACAATTATCGGCCCAGACCTACATCAAACTCGAAGGGTCAAAGCGATTGGATGTTTACCAAACGTTGTCCGAATAACCGTTCAGTCGCCTTCTCTTGAAGTCCAAAGTGAGAACTTGGGTCGTGTTTTGGTTGATTTTGCAGAAGAGAACATTCCTTGCTGGGACTTGGAATCAAACCCCGGTAGTATCTCTTGGATTGTTTCTCAACATGACCTTAAGATAGCAAAGAGTATTGTTTCTACCTACTTTGACAAAACCTCTACCTTTGAATTTGGAGTAATGTTTTCACTGGTTGGAAATAAACTACCAGAAGATTCGGAATCTATGCTTACTGAAAAGATAAAACAGATTCTCGATGTTGAGGTCTTATCGGTTAACGATCATGCTATTCGGTTAATTTCTAAAAAGAATGACATACACTCAATGCTTGAAGCATTAGCGAATTATTTACAACTCGCCGTAGAAGTTTAGTCTTCTGCCCGCTTTTCTCGGAAGCTTTGCAAATGTGTAGGCAGATTCAGTGCGAACAGGCCGCCAACGACACAGAATACGAAGAAAGTACCGAGTGCAACACCATACACTGAAATCAACTCAACAGATTCTTCCATACGTAGAGCTGTATCTTGGGAGAGGATGCCAACAAAGAACGGTAGAATTGTATTTGCTGAAAGAACGATTGTAGCGAGGATAGTCGCAATGATTGGGTTGATGAGAAGTGAACGGTGGTATTTTCCGACGATTTTCTGAGGATTCATGACGTAGACTTCGTTTGTTCGAATACTCGTGTCAAGCATTGAATAGCGAAGGACACCGTTTGTTAGTTCGAAATACATGATTAAGAGCACAGCATAGATAACAACAAGTGCGGAGAGTAAGAATGGTTTATCTTGAAGACCAAAGAGGTCATTGGAAAGAGTTACTTTTGATGAAGCAAAACGCAGAATGGCAAGTATGAACATCAAATTACTCACGAGGGTAAAGCGGCCATCACGCTGGAATGTCCCCCAAAATCCAGTGCCTGTTGCACCGGCGATAAGAATCAATTGAAGCACGGTAGCGACCCCTAAACTTCCGGTAATCATGTACCAAATCGTTCCCTCGGCTGGAGAGATCATGTAGGTGAGTAAGGCGAGCGCAACAAGAATACCATAGACGCCGAGTTGAAGGTTTTGTACCATCTTAGCAGGTGGTAAGAACTTCGTCTTTGGCACCAATGGTCCGCCAAGAAGGCTTTCAATAAATGATGGAATTTCTACTTCAGGAATAGCGTCCTTTGGAATTTCACTTCCTGAACCGATTTGTCCGGCAATCTTCTTTCGAGAAGGTGCAGCGGAACGAACCGTCTTACCGTCATACAAGTGGGCAGTGTCGCTGGAAGGTCGTGATACAGTCATATTCTCACCTCAAAATCCTCTTGCCCCAGCAAGTGCAGTAGAGAGCAACATATCCGGCTCCCAATCCATGATGTTAACGCCAAGTCCGCGAAGTTCACTGATGAGAACATCTCGCTCTGTCTTCATGACTTCATAGCCAGTACGGTCGATACGTCGGGCATCGAATTCAAACTCAAGTGATGAAGGCGTGAGAACAGTAACATCGAAATTTCGAGCCCTGAAATCACGCAAAGCATTGACAATCGTTGGGTCGTCTTCAAGATTCGACAAGAAGATGATTGGACTGCCCTTATTGATGTGCGGTAAGATACGGTTGACGACGACTTGCAATGGAATGTTACCACGAGCAACTGCGCCGGCAAGTTTCGTTAAAATCACATAGAGTTGCTTCTTACCAGTATCTCGGTCAACGCTGACAACTTCATCGCCATACACAATGACACCAACAGAATCTCTGCGGCCAAGGAAATATTTCGCTAATGAAGCTGCAGCACGTGTTGAATAGACCAGTGCATTTCTCGAAACAGGTCCTGTTTCAGCTACTGATCGTGAGTCAACAATGATGATGATATCAGAAACAGCATCACGTTCGCGCTCGTTCACCATGAGTTTTCCAGAACGGGCATATGCAGACCAGTTAATGGCACGGAATGAATCCCCTTCGAAATATTCACGAAGGGAATAAAATTCAGAACCTGGTCCGGGTTGTCGGATGTTGACAGCACCCGTGAAAATCTTAGGAACACGGGATTTGACAAAAGTCTCTTTGAGGTCTTCCATTTTCGGGAACACAAGGAAATCGTTGTAGACATGCAATTCTTTTTCCTTGTGGAATAATCCGAACGGGTCTTGAATTCTGACCGCTACTGGACCAACGCTGTAAAATCCTCGAAGAGGGCATTCAACGGTGTATTCGATGAATGTTTCACGGCGTGGACCCAATTCCATCAGAATATAATTCGCACCATCTTTGATACGCATAACTTCTGGAACACGGTCTCGAACTTCAAGAATTTTGGCAAGAGAGGAATGGTTCTGCATCCTCAGCGTGATGTTGAGTTCTCCATCTTCGAAGATTCGAGCACTGGACAGTTTGCGCATTGCGCTTACACTGTTCAATGCCGCACCTTCTTCTCCCGTCCACTCTTCTGCACGACGGCCTGTTGCGGCAACGTCAGCATGACCGCCAAACAAAGCAGCCCAAGTGAGGAACACGAAGATGACAACCGCAATCGTAACCAGTTGGGAATTTCGCAAGGTCAAACCAAGCAAATACATGGCAATAGCCAAGCTTCCTAACATAGCAGATTTACGACTCCACATCATACTCACCTCAAAATCAGTATTGTATTACAATCAAACTGTAGGTACTGGAACTTCTCGTAGAATAGTTTGGATAACTTCACCAGCCTCAAGACCCTTAATTTGATGTTCAGGCTTGAGAATAATTCGGTGAGCAAGTGCCAATTCAGAGATTGCTTTGATGTCATCAGGAGTGACGAAATCACGACCACGAAGAGCTGCTGCTGCACGAGAGGTCTTGAGCAATGCTTGGGAACCACGAGGAGAAGCGCCGACCAAAACACGAGGATCTTCACGTGTTCTGGAAACAACTTCAACCATATACATTCGTAGAGCAGGGTCGACGTAAACGAATTCACATGCTTGTTGCATGTTAATCACCATTTCTGGACTGGTAATGACTTCGACTTCGACAGCGTCTTTTCCACGAGAGATACGACGAGAAAGAATCTCATCTTCATCTGCACGGTCAGGATATCCTACGGACATCTTGAACATGAAACGGTCAAGTTGTGCTTCTGGTAGTGGGTAAGTACCTTCTTGTTCGACAGGGTTTTGAGTTGCCATAACAATAAATGGTGCTGGGAGTTTGTGCGTCACAGTACCGATGGTAACTTGCTTCTCTTGCATAGCCTCAAGCAAAGCTGCTTGGGTCTTTGGAGGAGCACGGTTAATTTCGTCAGCAAGAAGAAGGTTACAGAACAAAGGTCCTGGCTTGAACGTAAATTCACCTTTCTTTGCGTCATAGATGTTGGTACCTGTGATGTCAGCAGGGAGCAAGTCAGGCGTAAATTGTACACGCTTGAAATCACAACCGAGTGCATCGGCAAAGGTGTTGGTCATCAATGTCTTCGCCAGACCTGGGTAATCTTCGAACAGAAGGTTACCGTTGGAAAGGATGTTGATCAGAACATTATCGATAACGTGTGCTTTACCAATAATTACTTTCTGGACTTCGGCACTGATTGCGCTTGCAATCGAACCGACGGCCTTCAACTTCTCTTTGTTTTCTGGGCTGGTCTGGTGCTTCGGCTGGGCCGGAGCGGCCGGTGCTACAGGTGCTGGGGCCGGTGCTGGCATTGCAGGTGCTGCTGGCATAGGCGCTGGTGCTGCTGGCATAGGTGCCGCAGGCATTGGCGCTGCTGGTGCAGGCATTGCAGGTGCTGCTGGGGCCACAGGCGCTGCTGGCGCTGGCGCGGGCGGGGCTGCTGGTGGGGCGGGGGGTTGCATGTCTATTTTCCTCCAATTATCAATTTCCCCAACGTCGAATTTGTGGGATTATCTCCCTTAGTTCTTCGTTGGAGTAGGAACGGGTTGAACTTATCAGCTCAACAAGGCGCGGATCTCGGACCATTTGCATGATCTCCGCTGGGGATTTACGCATGAACTCGTCACGCGTGAGGTCATTGAACTGACGAACCTTGGAAAGCAATGCTTCACGGGTTCGCAGTTGGTATTGAGAGGGGTCTAACTTCGATGGGCGTTCTCTAAATCGAGTCAAGTCAAAGACGTGCCGCCAATTCTCTTTTTCAGGCACGACCATGATTGCAATAGCAAGAAGAGCGAAGAGATTCAAGATGATAAGCCACTTGAGAACGACGTCACTGGTAAGCAGAACAATAGCGCCCATTGCTTCGGTGAATGGGGATGTCAATGCACTGGAAACGTGACGACTTTCATCGAATACGATGTAAAACTCAGAAGGAGAACGGGTAATGGTAGTGGACAATTCTTGATTGTCAAATTCCATCATGTCATACATTAGCGCAGAGAAGTATTGACTGTTACCGTTCCAAGTTGTATCACCTTGAGCGGCAGAAAGGCCATCTGGGTCGGTATCCCAACAGTTGTGGCCGTTTTCAACATAAGCAGGTGATGTGCATTGTAGGTAGCCGTTTTCTTCAGCAAGGTCTGCATCCCACAAGTGGTTCGCAAGTACGGAGTGGTCTGAAACAAACACGATTGAGCCAGTTACATCAATTTCGCCGTAGTCGTTGTTTGGTTTTCGGTCAAGCACGTCGGAGACAGGATAATCAATTCGAATAATGAGTCCTGTCATACCTTCTCCCAATGTCGGGTTTTGATCGCTGTCAATGTTATCAGGGAATTTAGCAACACGAGCAGACGTTGATGCTGCTGCGAGAATACTGATTTCTCGGTCGGAATCAGATTGTTCATCGAGAACCTGTATAGCAGTTGGTCGGTGGAAAAGAACGGGCATTCTGCAGTTTTCAACCTGAGCGATAGCGATATTGGCTTGAGAACATGGAATCAGTCGCTCATCTCCCATCTCGCTGATGTTTTCGCTTACACTGGCAGCAGACCATAATCGGCGATAGTCTGCAGGTTGAAGCACGCCAAGGTCATCTTCGACTTCATAGAAACGTTGGTCGTCATAAACAGGTGCGTCGAAATATTTCACTCCAAATTCTGAAGCAACCAATTGTGCATTGGTTGAACTTGCTGCAAGAATGACTTTACCACCTTTCTTGGTTACAAAGTCGTGAAGTGCGGATGCTTCAGCTGCATCAAAGGGTTTCTCAGGACCAGCAATGATGAGCATGGTTCGGTGAGGATCGTTCCAGTCGTTGACGAGCATAGGAGTAGACATGGTGTTCGCGATACTGTAGTCACTTGCTTCGACTACATTTCGCATCTCGGTTAATTGCTGCATTGAATATTCATCTGCAGCATTGTTGTATGGGGAGAGAACGGTCGTCTTGTCCCAACTGACGATACTGATGACGATGACTGAGAGAAAGAGAGAAGATACGAGGCCAACTTTCAGCCAAGTTTCGATGGATATTTTTGTCGATTCCTCGTCTGCCAAATATCTCACCCCTTGTTCGCTTGCCGTACTCTTGAACAGTATAACAACCGTCGGAACCTCGCTCCACACTTAATGCTTGTTCATGCATGATTTGGAGACGCAGGTTAATAAGAGACGAAAATTAAATTTGTCGAATACTATTCAACGGGTTCAATATCGCCGGAAAACATCGAAAATAACAAAAAATTGAGGTTCTTTCAACTGAATTGTTTACGAAGCGAAGCAAGGCCAAGAAGCAGGAGAAGTTCAATGCCGCCAACCCAAGGTAACGAGTTGGATTCTTGTGAAAGACTGCTGCTGCCTTCGTCATCATCTGTTTGAGGTGAATCTGGTGACGAATCACTGGCTTCTACCGCCACAACTTCAAGTTCAAAAGTTACGCTACGGGAAGCATCATCACCTTCAGATGTGAGCGAGATGGTGACTTCACAGACTCGATTTGGTTGGCTGTCGGAGGCCTCAAGTCGTAGCGTAGCAAAGACATCTTTGCCGTTTTGAGCGCCCGTTGTATCGACAAGTGTGTTTGCCAGTTCATCCAAGCCAGTCATCGAGAGGTGAGGACAACTACGAAATTGAACACTGGCCTCCTTCACTGCATCACGTGCATTGCCGTTGTTGACCAATTGCGTTGACAAATCGATCCATGAACCTGCGTGAAGAGTTTCATCGGGAAGCGTGACCGTTGGGCGTAAATCAAAAACTCGAGGGACGCTTACATCGCCTTCTATTTCTTGAGTACTCGCAGATGTGTCGCCGACCTTCTCTTCAGCTGTTATGGTCAATGTTGAAGAGTTATCTGGACTGTATTCTCGAGTGTCATCATCGTCAATTGAAGAGAATTTAATAGTGAAAGTATCGTTACCACTTCCAGAAACAGTGATGCTCTCAGGTCCACTGAACGAAAACGGCACCCAACTGTCGAAATCATACGACAAATCCAATTCAAGTTGAGCCATACGATTATTTTCGATGTAAGCGATGATTTCACCTTCCGCATCCCAATCAAGGTCCATTTCCACAATGTATGTTGAATCCATATCGGTCGCCCATCCGAGAGTCCAAGATTGACCATCAATAGGGCTTTGAGCATGTACCGGAATTGAACTCAAAACAGAGGCACTCAAGAGAAATGTCAACACAAAGACCAGTAGATTCTGCTTCATAGGATCACTTCTCAAGTATTTTTTCGACTGCTCTCTTGGTGAGAACACGGACCATTGATTTACGATATCTTGGAGGCAACGAGGTATTGTTCACTGGCTTGATGGCCTTTCGAATACTCAAAGCAAGTGCTTTGACAGAATCCATTCCGCTCCAGCCGTCTTCGAGTATAGCAGCGACTTCCTCGGGGTGACACCGAGGTATCGATTCAAGCGCAGTGGTTGCGATTTGAAGCGTTGAGACATCGCCTTCAATCCAAGAGGCTGCTACACCCGCCTCTGGGAAATCCCAAGAGTCACGAACCCGAAGTTTCTGGTAGGTGCCTGTTCGCTTAGCACTTTCTTTTGAAAGAGTGATTTTGAGAAGGAATTCTCCTTGCTTCAGAACATTCTTTGTCATCCCGTCAAGTTGGTAAAACTCTGCGAGAGGGAGAATTCGCAACCCTTGTGGTCCAATAAGATGAACCTCTGCATCGAGGACCATCAACGTTGGAGCAATGTCGCCTTGATACGTTGCTACACATAATGTGTTTTGGTTAGGAATTACCCGGCAATCTGCTCCAGTACCGCAGTCTGCTTTGTGACACCAATCTATAGAACGGCGCCAATCTTCTCCTTGGTTATACCAAAAGCAGCGTGTGTCGAGGCAAAGATTGCCTCCAATCGTCGCGTTGCGTCGAACGAGCGAAGAAGCCACTTTACTCGCAGCCTCAACAACCAATGGATGGATACCATTCTCTGTTGTTAAGTCAACAAGGCGAGCCATACATCCAATCTCGTGCAACGAGAGTGTATCAGTGCCATCGATTTTTGCAAGTGAAATAACATGTGGTTTTGGATTGATGTGCCACTTGTAATTTGGAAGCAAGTCTGTTCCTCCTGCAACCCAATCAAATTCTTCACCTTTTTCCAGCAGCATGCCAGCAAGTTCGCAGGCTTCTTCCACCGTTTTCGGATTATGGAGTGTAAATGGAGGCATAAGCATCACTGTTCACCTCCCATTTGTCGCTGTTCTTTTTTCAACCAAGCACGACCAGCGAGTCCGAGTTCAGCAAGTTGTTCTGGGTCCGGCTCAGTTGCAGTGCGCCAACCTTCAACTTGGTCTTCAAGAGGTAGGTTTGGATCAAAGCCGAATAATACGCCGTTGACATAAGGGCTGGTATCTTCCGTTCGTTGGCGTGCTTTATCTCGAATTTTGTGTTCATTCGCACGTGCAACCAACTTCGGTTGTAATGCACTATGTGTCAAGCGTGGCGAAGGCAAATCTGTTGGGTCGTCATACTCAGACTGCTTGAGAGCCTTTTCAATTCCTTTGAATACTACATCTGGGGTAAGAGGTAAGTCCCGTAATCGTATCCCGATCGCGTCATAAACAGCATTGACGACAGCAGGTAAAATCGGGAGGAGTGGCCCCTCACCGGCTTCCTTTGCTCCAAATGGGCCCTCTGGGTCACACGATTCAATGATGATTGGCTCAACATGTGGCATTTCATACACTGAGGGTATTTTGTATTCCAAAAGATTCGGGTTTTGCAAATGTCCAGTGCGGCCATAAACCATCTTTTCAGACAAAACTTGACCCAGTCCCATGTGGCAAGAACCAATAATTTGGCCTTTGACTGCCAGAGGATTGAGGGCTTTTCCACAATCGTGGGCTGCCCAAACATTCGTACACTTAATCATTCCAGTTTCGACATCAACATCGACTTCAGCCACATAAGATGAAAACGAGTATGCTGGAGCTAAACCAGCTGCTGCTCCTTTGTGAACACCACCCATTGGTGGAGAACGATAAGCGCCGCTTGAGATCAAGGCTCCTTTGTCCTCTTGCGCTTTGTGAAGTGCTTTGAGGTAAGACACACCGATTGCAGGGTCGTGCTTGTAGTAAATCCGACGGTCATTCATGACCAGGTTATCAGGATGGTAACCGAGAATATCCCATGCCGCATTGAGCAAGCGCTCACGTATTTCCAATGCTGCACGAATGGCGGCATTTGCATTCATGAATGTGACACGGCTTGAATATGAGCCCAAGTCGACTGGCGATGTGTCGCTTTCATGGCTGCGCACGTGAATCATCTCAATGGGCAAAGCGAGTACTTCTGAAACGACTTGCGCAACTGCAGTTGTCGAACCTTGTCCGATATCAGCAGCACCGGTATGAACAGTTACCCCGCCATCCATGTCCACTTGCATGTGAACTGTTGCATGAGGGAATCGATTTGGGTCCCAGTGAATCGGTAATCCTGAGCCAGAGATGAAGAATCCACACCCGATACCGATACCTTTGCCGAGTGGTAACTGACGGAATTTCTCATCCCAATTTGAACCTTCACGGACTTTTTCGAGGGCTTCACGCATTCCGTTTGAAGTGATTCTAAAGCCACTGATGGTTCTGCTGTGCGGTGGAAGGAGATTGGCCAGACGCAAATCAATCGGATCAACCTGCATTGTTTCTGCCATTTCATCTAAACCGACTTCAACAGCACACCTGGTGTTTACCGCACCGTGACCACGCATGGCTCCCGATGCAGGTTTATTGGTCCAGACTCGAGCACCTGTATAGTGGAACGAGCCCAATTCGTAAGGAGCAGTTGCCAGAACTCCGTTGTAATACGAAGTTACGTGTCCAAAAGAAGCAAATCCTCCACCATCGATGAGCGCATCGATATCAAATCCTGAAATCCGAGCATCTTCATCAGCGGTCATTTTGACTTCGATATGGCTCGGATGTCTTCCACGGTTAATCCAGTACACTTCTTCTCTGTCAAAGGTTATACGTACTGGTCTTCCAGATTTTCTTGAGAGTATTGCAGCACACATTTCATGCGGGAACGGGTCAGATTTACCACCAAAACCTCCGCCGACGAAGGTACGAATAACGTTGATTTGGTGCATTGGAACATCCAGTACGGTTGAAAGAGCTCGATGAGTGTAATGAGGAACTTGTTGAGGAGTATACAGTTGTAAACGACCATTTGGGTCCCAATGAGCAACAACTGCGTGCGGTTCTGTAAATCCGTGATGAACACCTGCCATCTTCCATTTACCATGTGATTGAGCATGCGGTTTTTCAACCAATGAGCGGTCACCAAATTCTTGGAAAACTCGCTTTTGAACATTGGTCCTCGCCAAGTGATACTTACCTCTCCAGTGAATCGGTTCGTCAGAATCTTCAAGCCCTTTTTTAGGGTCGAATACCGGTTCAAGTATTTCCCATTCAACGTCAAATAAATTGAGAGCTTCCAGTGCAGTAGATTCATCGATTGCTGCTACACATGCAACCAAATCTCCAACGTGACGAACTTTCTCAACAGCCATGGCATGCTCGTCTTTGGTAACGGGCAATACACCGAATCGGTGCGGAGAATCTGCACCAGTGGCTACCGCAAGAACGCCAGGGAGGGCTTCAACTCGTGATGTGTCAATGGATTTGATTCGAGCATAATGGTGAGGGGAGCGTAAAATCTTGCCAATGACTTCGTTGGGCAGGCGTACGTCGTCTCCATACCATGCTTGACCAGTGACTTTAGCATTGGAATCAACCAGTGGCATTTCTTTACCGACACTGGTTCCTGTTCGAGCACGGTCATGTATGTGAGAACCGGCTGGTTGAGGTTCTTTTCCACCGACTGATTCCGGGATGTAGTCGAGATCTCTGGGGCTCATATTTGGCTTTGAGCCACCGGAACCTGGTGGAGGAAATGCTTGCTTTCCAGCAACGCGCTTACCGTCTTTACGTGTCGTGCCACCCGCACCACCTGGTTGTTGACGATATCCCCCTGACATGTAATCACCGTGCGTGGCCTGGAGGCATATTGGGTTCTTCGGGACCCTCTGGATGAGGGTCTGGATGTGGGTCACTTGCAGGTGCACGGGCTTCGACTTCTCCACGATGGATTGCCGCAGCACCTTGAATGGAGTCAATGATTTGTTGATAGCCTGTACAACGGCAAAGATTTCCGTCGATTGCACAAGCGATTTCTTGGTCGGTTGGTGAGTCATTTTCGTTCAATAACGCTTGAGCGCTAATGAGGAATCCGGGTGTGCAAAAACCGCATTGTGAGCCCCCATATTCACCAAAACAAGCCTGTATAGGGGCGAGATGCGCACCGTTTGCCAAGCCTTCAACGGTCGTGATTTCGGCTCCTTCAACTTGCCCTGCAAGGCATAAACAAGAGAGGCGAGGTTGTCCATCAATCATTACTGTGCAACATCCGCATGTGCCTAGATCGCAACCTCGCTTAACACCAAGTGTACCTACTTTATCGCGTAAAACATCAAGAAGAACAGCATTGGATGGAGCCAACACTTCAACAGGAGTTCCATTCACTTCTGCAGACCAGATTTCATTATCTGGAGCAGGTATCATCTCGATGTGTTCAGTGCCTACCATGACCTGTCGCCGTAGGCGACGTGTTAATGCCTGCATATCAACATAGGGTTTCCTCGTTAACGTGGGAATGCGCCTCTGGGATGAGTCAAACCGATGGTATTTGCCGTTTTTTGACCGATTCAACATCATCTTTGCCTGCTGGAGGGTCGACCCAATCTGGATCGCCGGGTAAAATTAGATCTCCGCCAAGTCCAACCAATCGACCGGCGAGTAAACGTTGCCGTTGAACCAATTCCTCCCAATTATGCTCATCATCTTTCCAAGCCTTCCAACGCTGTAATTGACGTGATTTCACAACCAAACGAGCGTATAATCGCAAATGGAGTTTCGCTGATGTAGGCCACCAAAGGAAGAAAAGCACAAACACCAGCACAACTGGTAATTCTGTCAGCATTGCCAAAAGCCAGTGCAACTGTAAAAATTCATTGACAGGGCTGGCACTTGAGAGCAACATCCAGGTCAATGCTGAAGAGGCCACAATCCACCACAGCGGAAAGAAGACGACTGCAGAAATGACCTTCAGTGTGCCGATTATCGATTGGTCTGCGCCTCGTTTTTTCATAATTCTGACTGCTGTACCATTCGCTCTATAAGGCACCAGATTACCAAAAACGGCACTCCACGAGATGAGGCCCAGCATCCAAACTGCAGACCAAGCCCACGAAATTAACAGTTTCAGTGAACCCATACGCGTGAGACGGTCTGGACGAGCATCGACATCGAGCGGAGTCAGGTTTCGTTGTTCAAGTTGATCGAAGTGCTGCTCACAATCGTTAACCATCTGCGTAGTCATTGAAGGGTTGTTCAAAGCAAGGTATTCCCAACCCGCCCGTACCCGTCGAGCACCCATCACAGATTCTGCATACGTCGGCTTGACCAATTTCCCACCAGTCTGACGTATTTTCTCTGCATACGCGAGACTTCGACTTTTCCAAATGAGAGTTCGCTCCCTCCAAGTCGTCTTTGAGAGGCTGGCGCGCTTGAGTTCAGTTCCGATAGCATCGGTTACTTCACCAACCCAATCACGGTCAAGACGGTCCTGTTCTTCTTCATCCTCTACCATTACAGGAATTGCCTCGAATTGCATGACTCTTTCAACGATAACAGCAGCTCTTTCACGGAATGTTTGCGATTCAGAATAATGCAGCCCAACCGGTACTAATTGAGGAGCTGGTTTTCCATCACGTTCTGCTTTTCGGCGAGCAGCAAGTAAAATTCGAGCCGCTCCAGAGCGTGCACGTTTGACTGTTGAATCGGTATGCGTCGTACCTTCAGGGAAAATAATCAATCGTCCACCATCGGCGACAACTGCTGCTACGCTGTCGAGTTGTTGCCGATTTCGATTTTTGGAACCATCTTGATCGCTTGTATCTTGGGAACGCTCGATGGGTACTGCACCTGCTCCACGAATCAATCGCCCCATAATTGGAACTTTAAACAGCGTATGTTTCGCAATCATCGAAAGTTTTCCGGGAAGTGAAGCGTGCATGAGCATCGGGTCAATCAAACCACTCGGGTGCCAAGAAATGAAAATTACACCGCCTTCAGGAGGAATGTTTTGGTCATCAACAATGTTGATTTCCCGAAACCAAATACTGACAATGGCCCTTGAGAAACGACGCATCAGTCGATAGATGCGGTTAATCTTCGGATGGCCTTTTCCGGACGGGTCTTTTGGCCAGCGCATGAACATACCCGTATGTCTTAACTTTTGAGTTCATCTCCGGAAATTAGAGCCCGTGAAGATTCCTGTAGGAATGATGAACTGTCTCACTTTTCTTCAGAAAGAGTGTTGAAATCAATTCCTGCAAGTGTTCCTTCTTCTTTGTTCGAAATAACGTTAACAAGAACCAAAACAAGGACGAATAAGACGACGAAAGCACCGAATCCAATGATGAGAGACGTGCTGCTCATTCCACTTTCTTCTGCATTTGTTTCAAATGCTGAATCGACATCCATTAGCATGATGTTCGAAGAAATCAAAGGTGAAGAGGAGTGACCTCCAGTATCGTTTGCTTTAATTCCACGGAAGGAGATGGTGTGGTTTCCTTCGACATCGATTCCTGGTAAATGTTCGAGTTGATGGATAATATCAATCGCCATCAGCGTTCCACTGGTATCACCGGGGCTAAAACTGTGAATGTTTGACCAATCGTCACGTAAGTGATTGCTTCGCCATTGAACGGTATCGACATTCCCGAGCGCTGAATAGGAGATGAGACCGTCAGGGAACATGTGAATACGGCTGTCTTTACCAACCTCAGTAGTGAGAGTAACGTCCAATGAGGTGTCAAATTCATAATCGCGTTCAGCAGCCTCATAGACAGCATCAAGTGCACGAACTTCGCCATGGCCATAGACGTTATTTTGACGGTTCTTTGGTATTGCATCTTCAAGACAAGGCTCATTGGCAGCCATGTAAACACAAAGTCGGTATGTTGCAGTTTCTTGCATGATGTTCTTGATATCGAAAGGAGACAAATCCGGATTCGCTTGATACATCAAGGCTGCAACTCCAGCGGCACCAGGTGTGGCCATTGATGTTCCAGACATGTCGGTGTATTGGTCACCGGTGTTGAAGGCAACCGACATAACGTTACTGCCGACATAAGCCACGTTTGGTTTGACTCGACCTTCCTCGGTGGGGCCTTGGCTTGAATAGATGGCAATTGCCGAATTCTTATCCAGCGCACCCACGGTAATCGCATCTTCAGCGGAACCTGGAGTTCCAATCTGAGCAGAAACGCCGTTGTTACCTGCAGCAATAAAAATTGCAATACCTGCAGACATCATTTCATTGGCATAGCGATTGACGCTGTCATCATCAGATGAAGCCCATTCTGCAAGACCTGGGCCACCAAGGCTCATTGAGGCGCCACGGATATTGTATTTGTAACGGTTTTCAACCGTCCATTCCATTCCTGCCATGACTGTTGCAAAGGAACCGGAACCGCCAGCATCGAGTACCTTGACTCCGACGAGGAAGGCTTGAGGCGCCATGCCAATGTGCTCATAATTTGGAGCACCTGTTCCCGCAGTTGTTCCTGCACAGTGGGAGCCGTGACCTTGGTCATCGTATGGGAATACTTCAGTACCGTTGGTCAGTGATGGATTGTTAACCGGGTCATAAAAAGCGATGACTTTGGGGTCATCGGTCGAATTATCATCATCAAGGTCGTCTAAACTGGCGTGAGCTCCATCGATACCGGTATCGATAATGGCAACTGATGAACCTGCACCGTCGTATCC
>DAMU01000039.1:7973-15204 GCA_002499705.1 Euryarchaeota archaeon UBA91 | reverse complement strand
CGATTTGACCACCATGAGTAGATTTTTTCACCCTCTCCAACATGCTCTCGGAATGCATCCGTCCATCCATCAGCAAGAAGGCTGGTGAACCATTCTCTCTCATGCGGAAGAAAACCACTGGACTTCGCGTTACCCTTCGGATTCCAAATATCATCCTCAGTGTGAGCGATGTTCAAATCGCCACAAACCAAAACTGGTTGTTCACTCGTGAGATAAGGGGCGATGAATGCTCGCCATTCATCCATCCATGCTTCTTTGAAATCCTGACGTTCTTGTTTATTTGAGCCGCTCGGCAAATAGGTGTTAATGCACGTGAAGCCTTGGTGCTCAGTTACCAAAATACGCCCTTCAGTATCGCCTTTATCTTGGACCCCTCCCATTCCGGTTTCAATACTTTCAAACCCGGAACGAGAAAGGGTGGCTACACCTGAATAGCCCTTCTTTTCTGCACAGTGTAGATGAACTTGGTAGCCTTCTGGCCAAGACCAGTCTTTAGGAAGTTGTTCAGGGAGTGCGCGAACTTCTTGCAGCATGATAATGTCGGCATCAAACGATTCGAAGTAAGCATCGATTCCTTTTCGAATTGCGGCACGAATACCGTTGACATTCCATGAGACGAAGCGCATGAATCGCCCATCGGGTGGCAGTGGATAAGTATTCAACGATTTGCGACTGAAATGTTCCTTCCTGCAGCCCGCCCAGAATCAACCGCGGCATCGGCAAGAATATGTTCGCCATCAACCCATGTTCCTGCAAAAAGAACGCCTTTATCGGCCATTGATTGTTGAGGGATTCTGTATGTGAAAGCGTCATGGAGCGTAATCTTAGCCTGTTGAGATTGATGAATCACGTGTTGACCCCAGCCACTCGCCCTTTGGGTGAGAAACTTGAGGAGTGCTTCGAGTCGTTCATCGGGTGACGAAAATCTTGTCTCGTCAGGATCCGATGCAAGGCCGCCAACTGCGACAGCAGAAAGGTGGCTTCCTTCTCGGCCCAAACGTGGCTGAATTGCCCGATAATCGAGTATGGAAAACTTGTTTTCAACATCGATTACAGCATGTTTCCCGGAGAGTGGTTTTGAATCAAGGCCAAGTTCAACAAAACTGGCTGAAATCCGCTGAACCGCCGAGAACAATTCTTCTGAGCGCTGCTCATCCAATGAGGAAACGAGTTTCTTCGCTGCTGACGGCCCGCATGCGAGCACAATTACATCGGTTTCAATTTCTCGTCCATCTAATAGATGCACCTTTCCCTGCTCGATTCGACTCACTTCCGGCCCACATTCAATGAAAACGCCGACTTCATCCAAAGCAGCAGCGAGACGCCCCACCATTCCCGCCCAGCCTTCATTTGAAACCAAAAGATTGCCTTTCTGAAGAGCAGTATAGCGCAGTTCACTGTGTTGTCCGCCCCATGAAGAAAGCAAATGGCAACCTTCTACCAGAGGATGATTGGCGCTTGAATCTTTGAGGATTCGTTTGTTGAGAAGGGATGTCTTGGCATCGTCAATTGGGCGGATGATTCCCTGTCCTATCACTTCAGTTCGATGGAGTCGAACCGATGCGGTCGCAAGTTTAACTCGGCTCAGCTTTCGAACCAAATTGTGAAATGGGCCTTTCTTGACAAAAAGATGAGGTCCGAAACCAACCGGAAATTCGTCGATGTTTTGGCTCGTAGACCGGCCGCCAATTCGACTTGAACGTTCCAGAACGACAACATGGTGGCCTGCCAATGTCGCTTCAAGCGCACATGCAAGACCCGCGAGTCCGGCCCCCACCACTAAGACTCGGACCATGTTCAGCGGTTATGCTTCTGCCCCATCAATCCATTCTTCCGCCTATTTGGTGCGGCATGTTCAAGGTTATTCGACCACACAGGAAAAAATACGGGTTGACTCATGAGCGAAAAACCACTCATCATTGATGTCGTTGATAACGGCGGGCAATGGACACACAGAGAATGGAGAATGCTCCGCTATCTCAAAGTTGACACGCAAATTATTGAGAATACAACCCCCGTTGAAGAATTAAGGGAAGTTGACGGAATCATTCTTTCAGGCGGCGCTGCAAGAGTCGGTTTGACTGGCGAGCTTGGAAATTGTGGTGCTTACCTCGAATTGGATGTCCCTGTTCTCGGAATTTGTGCGGGTCATCAATTCATGGCCCGATATTATGGAGGAGACGCACGTGAATCTCCCGAACCTGAATTTGGGGCAATGCAAATTGAACTCCAAAATGAAGGTGGCAAAATATTTGCAAACACTGCACCATCTCAAACGGTTTGGGAATCACACAACGATGAAGTTCATGTTGTTCCTGAAGGTTTTTTCATTACTGCAAGCAGCCCTTCATGTAAAGTTCAAGGCATGGAAAATGAAAAAGGTGACCGTTTTGGATTGCAGTTCCATCCTGAAGTCAACGATTCAGAATTCGGGAAAGAGATGTTTGAGAACTTTGTTGAAATTTGCCGAAAGGCAAAAAACGCTTGAATTAAAACTCAAGATTTGAGTAATCACTTTCGGTGATGCACGGTTACAGCACCGCACACTTTGCACCAAACTTTGGTTCCGTCTTTACGTGGTGTTGAACCTGCAACATCAATTTTGACGCCGCACACGCACGTCACAGTGGTCTCCATAAGATAGCCGAAGAGGTCCCGCTTGATGAACTCAACGCTTAGGAGGACAAATTTATCCATGCTTCAAAACACATGTAACTTTTTGTTGAAGAGAAGCCTTTGACTTCACGGAATGTGAAATGTTCAACTTCTCCACCAGCCGATGAAATCGTATGAACAATATCCTGTTCGCTTGCTTCGATTTGCGAGCGCTCGATGATGGCCCAGCCACGAACGACACTGGTTTGGTTGCGTTTCAAAAGAGGGAGAAGAGCGTTCAGGTGGTCAATACTGTGGTGAGGGAGGTTGACCAGAATCAAATCGCATTGATTGAGAGTTGAACCGTCACCTGTCCATTCAAGTGCGTCTTTACAGTGTATTTCAGCGGGTTGGAATTGTTCAGGGAGTGTGCCTGATTCACCTTTTCTGCGCGATGAAAAATACTCCATGTTGAGGGACAGTAATTCTGTAGCATGTGGATTAAGGTCACCGACAAAATACCCGGTAATGAGGCCAGGTTCTGGAATTAAAACGCCCATACTCGGCCCAACTCCCGCATAGGGGTCTGCGATGACCAAGCCGCGACCAAGCCGTTCACGGAGTCGTTTTGCTGTAGCAAGCGTCTCAATACGTTCATTGGATAATCGTGAGGAAAAATAGGCAGCAGATGGGTCGACCCAAAGTAAAGAGCCGTGTTCTCGAACCCGCGTACGAGTTTCAAGTGAGCCATCGCGACTTGCAAGAGGGTGGAGTTTTCGTACTCGGAACTCTCCGTGAACCCCTAAATCAGCGCAGACCAAACGTATGCTCGGTAATTGCGTGAGCATCGCATCTGCAATCATTTCACCGTACTCCCAAATTGTATCTTCGATCTTTACGATGAGAACATCGCCTTGAGTTTCATAAGACCGAGGCCATTCTTCTTCATGCGCCTTGAATAATTCATCATCGATGTGCTCAAGCCAATGGGTCGGGCCTTTCGGTTGAATTTCAAGCTCAAAATGTGAGTTCCCCTCCCATATCTGGTCGTCTGCAGGAGGTGCCGAATCGTTGAGAGGGATGGCGTTATATCCATCTTCAAGGCGAGTTATTCCTGCATCTTTGCTGCTCCATTTGTGGGAACGGCAAATCTCCAACCAGTGTTGGGTTTGCGCGCTCGGCACACTCAAATGACGCATGACACTCGCTCTATCCAAGCGAGTCGGGGGTTTGAGCATGGCGGAGGATTTAGCACAATCAAGAACGCTTCCCGATACGGGTTTGTTGTTGATTGGCATGGGCCTGGGAACTGTTGCTGGAATGACGACGGAAGCAATTGAGGCAGCGAAAAAGGCTACGCATCGTCGCTATGAGGCCTACACTGCTCTTTGGCCAGAACCAGAACTCAACGCACTTGAACAGCGAATTGGGCCAATCCAGAAAGTCATGCGGCCTGAGGTTGAACAACCTGATGAATTATTGCAACTTGCAAAAACATCACTTGTGGCTTTACTTGTTGTAGGCGACCCGCTTCAAGCAACAACGCACGTCGACCTTCAATTACAGGCGATTGAGCATGGTATCGAATGTGAAGTGTTTCATGGCGTGTCAATAACGACCGTTGTTACCGGTGCGATTGGCCTGTCCAACTATAAATTTGGACGACAGACCACACTCACCTATCCTTACGGTGGTTGGATTGCTACATCTCCATTAGAGATGGTGGCCGTTAACAGGGCTCGGGGGCTACACTCCTTGGTGCTGTTCGATCTCGACCCTACAGGACAAGGAATCGGTGACCAAAAACCAATGAGTCCTCGTGATGCAAAGCATTCAATCGAATTGATGTGGACCAAACTTGAAGAGCAGGTCGAGCAATTCACAACGCCTCCCGAATCAGCACATATCGCAGTCCAAGAAGAGGCATTCAGAGCATTGTTATCTGAAAAAATCACCACATTGCCTGTTGTTCTATGCTCGGATATGGGTACACCGGACCAGAGCATCACCTCCACAACCGTTGAAGGCCTTGAAGCCCTCAAAGGGGGTCGATTGAACTGTCTTGTCATACCTGCAACGACGAGTGAAGTTGAAGACATGGCCCTACTTCGTTGGAAAAAGGAGTGAGTAGAAATGGCAAACGATGTTCTTCTTTTGGGTTCGTTCTTACTGTTCATGTTTTTCTTTGCGGGCGTAGGTCTAGCATCCATGCGCGTCAAAGAAGACACGACTGATGACTACCTCGTCGCTGGAAGAGGGATGCATCCTGCCTTAGCCGCACTTTCTGCAGTCAGTACATGGAACTCCGGTTACATGTTCATCGGATTTATTGGGTTCATTTTCCTCAACGGCTACTCTGCCATTTGGATTGCTCTCGTGTCAACTATTGGGCAGCTCGTGGCATGGATTTGGCTTTACAAATACATCCAGAAGCAAGGCGAGGAGCGAGGTATTCGTTCGTTATCCTCTCTTGTTTCAAACACCACTGGCTCTCCGGAAGCAAAAACTGCGGCCATTCTTTCGGTTATTTTCCTCTCGATTTATGCCGCTGCACAATTGACTGCTGGCGGCGTTGCACTTGAGGTCATGCTCAATTGGTCACCCACTATCGGAATTCTCATCGGCTTTGTTCTGGTTGTCGCTTACTGTTATGCAGGCGGAATTCGAGCGTCAATATGGACAGATGCAGCACAATCGTGTGTGATGATTGTTGGCTCGACCATCTTGTGTTATGTTGCTATCAAAGGGACCGGCGGATTCTCTGGACTCCATTCTGAATTACAGACTTTAGATCCTGCCATGGTCAACCTTTTCCCTGCTGAGTTGAAGTTTGGAGCGACACTCTGGATCGCTGCCTTCTTCCTCGGAGGACTTGGCGTGGCTGGACAACCGCAAGTGGTGTCACGAGTCATGACGCTGAAAGATGACAAGGCCCGCAAAGAAGCGATGGTGTGGTTTTTCGTTTGGCAAACCCCGTTCATCATTATCATGTTCCTAATTGGCCTGGCGTGTCGAGTTTTACTTCCAGAGCTCGGTGCATCGGGGGCTGAAACCGGATTGCCTAAACTGGCAATGGAAGAATTGAGTCCTTTCCTTGGAGGGTTGATTCTTGCATCTATTTTTGCAGCAACAATGTCAACTGCTGACAGCCAAGTTCTTGCCTGCACCGCAGCAATTACCGATGACGTCAAACCAGAATGGAGTCAAGATCACAAGACGACAAAAAGAGTCACCTTGGTCGTTGCAGCCTTTGCTACTGCCATCTCCTTAGTTGGCCAACAATTCCCAGGATTCGGCGATTCAGTCTTCGCCTTGGTGGTTTTGGCCGTATATGGCCTTGGTGCCATCTTCGTCCCACTCTTACTGGTTAGAATGACAGGTTATGAGCCTGATTCGACGCATACTATTGCCATGATGATGGCGGCAATGAGCGGCGTTGTTGTCTGGACATTGCTCGGATTTGGCGGGGATGTCTTTCCGTCAGTACCGGGCATGGGGGCGGCATTTGCAACACACTTTGCCTTCTGTCAATTCCGCGATGAATCTCCCGACAACCCATTTGGAAGATTTGCAGTTCCAAAGGGACGACCAATGGGCATTGGTGTTGCTGTAGTTCTTCTTTTGGCTGCAACTGTTGAGGGTTCGTATTTGGCCTTCGCTCCCGATAAATCCGAGGGAGACGGGGTTGCAGGAAGTTACAATGTAACGGCAAATTTCCGCACATTGGTTCTTGACAACGGGGGAGAGTACATCGCTGATGGAGAGACATTTTCACTCAACCTCTCAACCGATTCATTGAACGATGATTCATTGAACATCGTTGGTGCATCGATTTCAATGTCGTATTCTGAAGATGAAACCAGTGCAGGATTTGGTTGCATTGTAAGCGGCGGTGCTGCACAGCCAGATACGATTACTGGCATGCTCATGCATAACGAATTCAGCGGTTCTGCGAGTGGCCAAAATCAAGAAGGTGCTCCTGCATCACATGAAACGCTCGTTGAATGGTACAATGCTTCAATGATCGGTGACGTCTCGAACGTCACACGTAATGAAATCATTGACGGCTTAGATTCTGATGGCGCGGGATTAGGCCAATACTCCATTGACATCTCCGTTGACGTCGCCGCTGGTGGAGGGGCTCAATGTACGCACACAGACGATGGAGAAAACGTCGATTATACCATTGAAGTTCTTGTTTTAGACTATACGATTACCGAGATTAAAGCGTGAAGCGCTGTCCTTGATGTGCAACGCTCCACCCGAGTCGTTCAACTTCTGCATATTGCTCACTGTCCCGATTGTACAATGGGTTGGTGTGGTTAAGGTGCGTGAAAATAATGTCAGGGTCGCCTTGTTTCTTCTTACCAAGCATCTTCAACGTTTGAAGAACAGGTGGGTGAGGAACCGTTGCCTGATTACGCCCTGCCAATTCGTCCTCAGACCAAAACGTTCCATCAATGAAGGCAATATCAACATTCAACTTATCCAACAATTCTCGGATTGTTGAACAATTATGGACGGCAAGGGTCTCATCCCACGTATCATGGTCGGTGAGGAACAACAGCGATTTAATCGCACCTCGAACGATGAAAGCATGCATGTCTGACAATTCTGCTCGATGAGGTACTCGGAC
>DAMU01000039.1:0-7591 GCA_002499705.1 Euryarchaeota archaeon UBA91 | reverse complement strand
GAATGTTGAACACGCCTTGTTGGACCATCAGATTCCATTGGGGAGTCCGGTCAATCAAATGATACATGTCATCGGAAACATGTAACTCAATATCTCGAGCTGCAAGGGCCTCACGTCCGAATAAGCCGAGTCCGTCAACATGACCAAGATGGGCATGGGTAAGCAGAAGATGGTCGACTTTGGTTTGACCCCATATGGTAAACTGTTCACCAAGGTTGCGGGTTGCTTCAATCAGAAGATTGGTGCCTTCACTGCTGCGAATGCCGAGAGATACTGGATAATGTGGTTCAGTAATGTTGGCGCAACATGGACGGAGGCACCCTGGTTGCGGGTGGCCTCCGTCCTGTGCAATACCGAGCACTGTGACCTCGACCATGCTTACCCCATAGCGACAAGCATCATCAATCCATCAGTTCATTCATTGAACATAGACATCTGCCTTTGCTTTGGCTTGTGGGGGTGCGTAAGGTGCGACTCGGTAGGCCATACCTCGGCGTTCCATGACGTCTTTTAGAGAAGCGAACAAGTGTTCTTTCCCAATCTTGGTTTTCCCCTCCATGAGCGTAAGGATGAGGCTGTCTTGAACAACGGCTCGAATCCAAGCACCAGTCAAGCCTTCAGTTGACTTTGCCAACTTCTCCTTGACTTCTAGGGTCACGTTTCGGGAGATGTCAAGCTTCTGCAACAAATGATGGAAGATATGGAAACGCTGTTCTTTTCCTGGCATTCCAACCTCAACAATGCGGTCAAAGCGACCTGGACGGTCGGCAATTGCAGGGTCGATTTTGTTGGAATGGTTGGTCGTTGCAAGCGTGATGACGCCGTGGTTTGGAACAATACCGTCCATGGATTGCAAAAATTCTCCGAGCAGTGGATGGTCAGATGCTCGACGGTCAAGTGCTCCTGCAGTATCGATGTCTTCGATGATAAGCAAGGTCGGAGAGAGTTTACGAGCCATTTGGAAGCAAGACTTGATGTCGTTACGGCCAGTAATCATCTCTGCAGAAATGAGGATGCAGGTGATGTCGGAATGGGCAGCAAGCCACTTGGCAATCATGGTTTTACCAGTTCCAGGAGGGCCTGCTAGAATTAACCCGCGCGAATTAGGAACGCCACTTTCTCGAAGTTTCGGCATGGCTTTCTGGAACCCAATAATATCCTTCCACAAGGCTTCCTTGACGTTTTCATCCCAAGCAATAAGCTCGTCAATACTCTTATCGCGTGCAATGAAGTTGTAACGCAAGTCGAAAAATTCTCCCTTGAGAATACCGTATTGATAGAAATCTGATTCAACCTGAGCGATGAGGTCATCTGCATCTTTGCCGTTGACAAGGACGGTTCTCTCGGACGGCGTATACACTGACAAGCGATGGTCGCCGTCGTGGTCTACGGTTGAAACGGTGATGAATTGGTATTCTGGATTCGTTTTTGATTGATAGAAACGGGTTCCGATGGCAAGATAGCGTAGACGGTTTTCCTCTTGCACTTCGATGGTCTCATACATTGGGGCACGAATCTTGCCTTGGTCAATCATGAACTCTTCAGTAACTTTGAATTCTTCTTTGAGGTATGTATCAAAATGCAACTTCATGAAAATGCCGAGTTTACCACTCCAATAACGTGAATCTCGCTTGTGCTTTGAGCCGATGAAACTGTTCATCAATTGTTCAGCCAAAGGGGTTTGTGGACCTTTCTTGTGAGTAGCAGCAACCGCTTTTTTGACGTCGTCGTATTGTTTCATGTCAAAGGAAACAGGGCCCATAGGTGTTTGAATATGCATTATCGTCGAAGATGGTTTTTCCTCTTCGCTGTCTTTTTGGAGTTGTTCTCCGTAGTGTTCATCCATCGTATATTCTTCCATTTCTGCAAATTCGTCACTCATTGTAATTCCTCGTAAGAGCGGGTGAAACCTCGAATATGTAAGTAACATACAGGGGGATTTTTCCGCTCCATTCTTTCACCTGTCAACAGTATTTAAGGCGCGAAGAACTCAAACGGCAGAGGCATTTGGATAGGTGTGAGGGGAATCTATGGCTGCTCCATCGAAAGTAGAATTTCCCGGCCAAAAAAAGCAGCGTTTTCGAATGCGGGGCACCAAGCACGCCAATGAAGCGACCGCCAATAAACTCAAGCGAGAGCTTTCCAAACTACTGGAAAATCCTCGAGCGCACCTTCCTGTTATGACTTGGAAAGGCAAACTTCGCTGGGGCCGAACTGACCCGGTTACCAAAACCATGAGGGCGCTTGAAACTATTATTCGTAAAAAGGACAACATCGCTTGGCTCAGTAAGCGAATGATGGCAAAGCGAGGCGACCCGGTTGCCAAGGCATTTGCGGGCTCGCTCCATGCAGCCCACGATGAAGACATCACCGTTGTTGGAAAGTTTACTTCAGGCTCGTTCGGTTCTGCCTCGTTTATTCGCAGAGGAGAAGGGAAGCAGGGCTATTTGGCAGGGCTGCAGAATTATTCGAACCTCACGTTACGCATGTTGCCTTGGGAAGATCACGCTAAGCGGGGAATGTATTTCTTCACTTGGAAGGGTGGATTTGTTTGCACCGGCCCCAAGCCTTCCCCACCTGATGAATGGTTGGATGATGTCTTGCAGCGTTCTCGCTTTTTGTTTACAAAATATGATGATTTATCAGTTCCAGTCTGGACCACTGAAGGTATTGATGCTCAATCCGTTCTTGACTTCCATTCAAGTGGAGAAGGATACATTCGCTTCTCGTTCAAACATGGGCCTGTTATCGCAATAGGCTTTGACGTCCTCTCAAAAGCAGACAAGAAAGAGTCGTCTTTTATTCACCATTTGGCACTCTCAATGCTCCCGCCATTCCTTCCTTCCATTCTTGAAATCGATGCAAACTGGACTCCAAAAGGTTGGGGGAAGGATACGCCATTGCCGGATTCAGCTGCTGAAGGGATGGAGAAAATTCTCGATGCTTGGCAGGGATTGACAATGAATGAAGGGGTCATTGCCCTCGCTATTCGAAGAGCTGTTTTGGATTCAATTGATGATGGGCTCGTGGTTGGTGAATCCTGGATTACCGGCATGGAATTGGAAGCAATTGAAGAAGCGTTACAATCCCACCCCGGCTCAAATGACGAGCGGCATCTTGCTGCTCATATGCTCTATGCATCAATGAAAGAAGGTTCTACTGATGGAGAAGGTTTACGAATTACTGCAAAAGGGGACGTCTCGGAAAGAAAGGCTGCCGCACTGGAAGTCATGGAAGGCACAAGTTGCGGAAACGTCCTTGGAGCAATGTGGGAAAAGTGGGGATTGGAAGGACTTGCTGGACTTGGGATTACTGGAGAAGAAGCCGAAGAGATATGGAAGAAGCAACTCAAAAAGCCTCAACCGTTTGGAAATTTCCTCAAGAGTTTAGATTCAGCACGTGAAACTGCCCAGAAAATTGCCCGGTTCCCAACCCGTAACCAAACCCTCACTGGAGCGACGGGGTCTGTGCATGACTTGATCCTTCAAGGTCTGTTAGAAGGCGATGGAAAAGCAGAGCGTGTCGCAACACAGCGTCACGATAATATCGATTCAGCAGCGGCTGCTTGGGCGTGGCTACTGGCAGCAGGACGTTCCACTGGGCAAGAATGGCACTTTGAAATCAATGCAAGAGACCGGGGCGGCGCTTGGTTGGCAGCAACGAAACAATTACTCGAAGCAGGAAAAACGCTCTATGATTGCGAAACTGAAGAAGTGGAAAAGGCTACTGAGGCTTGGAATGAAGCGTTTAACGCTCTCAAAACCGCCACCGGTGAAGCAAATTAATTTCAAAGATTGGCAAATCCTCTTTCGAGGTCTGCCCACAAATCTTCAATGTCTTCAATTCCGATACTCATTCGAACAAAGCCGGGGACAAGCCCTGCTGCGTGACGAACATCCTCGGGAATCATTTGGTGGCTTGAATTGAAAGGACATTCGACCAGTGATTCAACGCCACCAAGACTGGTTGCTTCGTAAATCATTTTGAGACCGCGCATGAATTTCAATGCTGCCTCATCGCCGCCTTTAACGACAAAGCCGATCATTCCAGTTCCCTTTGGCATGACGCGTTGAGCGACCTCATAATCATCATGAGATTCGAGAGAGATGTGGTTGACTCTCTCAATCATGGGGTGCGCTTCGAGGCGTTTTGCGAGTTCCGCAGCGTTGTCGCAGATTGTCGGCATACGAACGTGTAGGGTGCGCATTCCTCGTTCAAGCAGATAACATGTGTGCGGATCGGGATTACCTCCAAAGACCGCCTTTCTACCGAATACTTCAGCGATTAATTCCTTGGAACCGACAACGCCGCCACCGATGATATCTGAATGGCCACCGAGATACTTTGTCGTCGAGTGAATGACCAAGTCAACGCCCATCGAGAGAGGTTGACAGGCCCATGGTGAGGCGAAAGTATTGTCAATGATGCAGAGGAGGTTGTGCTTCTTTGCAATAGCAACCATTGCCGGAATGTCACACACCTTGAGTACGGGATTGGTGAGTGTTTCAATGTAGAGAATCTTGGTGTTTGGCTGAATCGCTGCTTCGTAAGAGGCGGGGTCTCGCATGTCTGCCATGGTCGTTTCAACGCCAAAGCGTGGAAGTTCTTCTGTTAGCAGAGCGTAGGTGCCGCCGTATACGTCAGGTGAAGCAACTATGTGGTCGCCAGCGGAAACAAATGCCATCAGTGTCGTAGAAATCGCCGCCATCCCAGAAGAGAATGTTTCAGCATCTTCGCCGCCCTCCATAGCCGTCAACTTCTCAGCTACTGCAGCAGAATTGACAGATGATATTCGAGCATAAAGAAGCGTGTGTTGAGCGCCTGCTGCCCAGCCCGCGTATCGCTCGTCGGTGAGTTTGTAAGTCGAAGATTGGAAAATTGGCGTATTAACTGCATCTCCAATATGGTTCGTTCCACTGTGTACTGCTTTGCTTCCAAACCCTTTCAAATCAAGATTTTCATCCTCTGCCATACAATCCCTCAACTATGTCGAGTCACCGACCGTCATTAACTCTTCACTCTCGGCGGTTGAGAAAATTTCGACCACGATGTTACCGAAAAAGAGTGCTCCGCCGCCGAGAAGAATCCACCAACTCCATTCGTCAAGCCCCAGGCCAAGGCCATACATCGTCGCCCAAACGGGTTCGAGCGCATAGATAATGGCTGCCTGAATAGGATGCAAATATCTCTGATAGAGATTGAGAAGAAGAAGACAAAATAGGGAGCCGCCCAAACCAAGACAAAGTACTTGCAAAAAAACGCCGTCTTTGAACACCATTTCCCATTGCTCAAGTGAACGTCCGCCGCCAATGACGAGAAGAAGCAAGGTCGAGCCAAGTGCAACGACAATGAAAGACGTCTGAGTTACCCCGATTGGTTCAACTTTCTGCGTTATCTTCTGAGTGTAAATAATGTGTAAGGCAAAGAAAACTGCACAAATGACCGTGAGAATTTCGCCCAGCCCCCACGTGAGGTGTGGCGGCCCCTGAATGAAACCTGCACCAAATGTAGCAAGAAAGACGCCGAGTACAAGGGTTCGTGAAGGACGAGATTTCGTGAAGGCGACGGTGATGAGGGCTGTAAAAACCACATACAGCGACGTAAGGAATGCAGAAACTGAAGGGCTGATCTCTTCCAATCCAATCATTTGTGTGACAAATCCAACCAACATGATGCTACCGAGAATCAATCCACCGCGCCATTGTTCAGCGTCATTCAAAGCTGCACGGGCCTTCGGGAAAAAGAGCAGCATTGCAAGAGCAGCGACGGCAAAACGAGCCGCAACCAGAACTGCAACAACCTCGGATTGGCCATAGTCAAGAATTTCGGCGTCAAGCGAATTGAGTGCTTGTTTCATCCAAATGAACGTAGCACCCCATACAGCAGTAACGACAAGTAGAGCGAGGAGTGCTCTCTTCCTCTGCTCGGGGGTCGCAGGGCCTGCAGACAAACCGTCTCCAAGCTGAGAGGCCAACCCGTCCATGGCTCATGGCCACAGTGACGCCGAATGAGTATAGCGGTCGATACGGATGATTTGCAACCGCTTGAACGCTAAGACTCAAGAAGTGACTCCGATGTGTTACTCCCATGACGAGTATAGTGGAGACTGCTGTTCGCTCATGGGAACAACCCATAGAAACCGGAGAAGTCCCAGAAAGTGGGACTGAATTTGATGCAATTGTCGTTGGCGGAGGCCCTGGGGGGTCGTCTGCTGCAGGCTATTTGGCTAAATCCGGCGCTCGCGTATTATTACTTGAGAAAGACGTGTGGCCACGCGACAAAGTATGTGGCGACGCGGTTGGAGGAAAGTCCCTTTCTCATGTCGAAGGATTAGGTGTTAAGGAAGATCTTGAAGCAACTCCGCATTTTAGAGTTACAGGTATTGTATTTTCTTCACCGAAAGGAAACTCGGTTCGAGTGCCTTTGCCTGAAGAGGATGTTGAGCGACTAGAAGCAGGTTATGCCTTGCCGCGTGCTCAGTTTGATTCCTTACTTTTCAACCGATGTCAGTCCATGGTACGTGATGCTGGCGGCTCTGTAATTCAAGGAGGGGAAGTTCGTGAAGTGTTATTCGATGACGGCGCTGGTGGAGAAGACCCTGGTGAAGGAAGTGGAGATGCCCGGCACGCATCTGGCGTTGTTGTTCGAATCGGAGGTCGAAACGGAGAGGAGCGCACATATTACGCTCGAGAATTGGTTGGGGCTGCGGGATATCGCTGTCCAGTAGCCCGCTCAGTGGTTGAATCTTCATACAATGAAGTGATGATGGACAGAGATCACTATTGCGGCGGATATCGCGAATACTGGCGTAATGTAAAGGGATGCGAGGAAAGTGTTGGAGACATCGAAATTCATTTCGTTGACACCGTAATTCCAGGTTATTTTTGGCTTTTCCCGGTATCTGAAAATGTCGTGAATGTCGGCATTGGCATGGTCGTTGGGCTTTTGGATAAGCAAAAGAAGAAACTGAAGGCTCTTCAAGCAGATGTTATTGCAAACCACCCAATGTTCAAAGATCGTTTTGCAGATGCAGAAATGGTACCTGGCTCTGCTCGAGGGTGGCAATTACCACTCGGTTCGCCACGCAAGAAAAGTTCACGTCAGCCTCGACGCTCAAGTATGAACGGAGTTCGATTAGTGGGTGATGCTGCGTCATTAATCGACCCATTTTCAGGCGAGGGTGTAGGAAATGCATTGGTCACCGGAGAAATGGCTGCTCGACACATTATGGAGAAAAAGCCGTATCTTGAATACCAAGAAGAAGTTTGGAAAGTGTTAGGACCCGAACTCATCAATTCCTACCGAATGCAAAAACTCAGCAGGAGATCATGGCTCCTCAATTGGTTTGTAGGCAAGGCCGAGAAGAAGCCAGCGCTGCAAGAGATGATGACGGAAATGATTGCAAGTAAAGAAGCACAAGAGAATTTACATTCCCCATGGTTTATGATGAAGACATTGCTCTTTTGAGGTGGAAAAATGGACGCTCGGCTCGAAGGAATTGATGCGGTTTTTCTCGACCTTGATGGCACGATTTACCTTGGAGGCGAACTCATCGAAGGCGCCCTTGATTTTCTCAAACGATGCGATGAAC
>DAMU01000060.1 GCA_002499705.1 Euryarchaeota archaeon UBA91 | reverse complement strand
TACAGGCAAATGCTTGACGATTGCTTACTTGATGAGAAGAATTTTGGATTGGTTATGAACGATCCATTCCAGCCAGTGAACGGATGGGATGGACCTCGACAGCACGGTTGCGAAGTTGAAATCTTACATCATGAAACCAAAGGTAGCAACCATTTTCTCCAAATTGTCGGGCGAAGGAGATTCACCGTACTCAACATAGCAAAACCGGCACTTCCACCTTTTAGCGACCCTATGTTTGAATCCCTTGTCGGTGAAGATGGCTTACTCCCTGACCTCCAAGCATTGCTTCAAATGATTCCAGAAGACGTTGAGCATTCAAAACTCTACATCAGTGCTGAAGTTGAATACCATTCTCAAGAAGAGGTCACAAGTTTGGAACATCAAGATATCTTAAAGAAAATATTGGACCATGTTCTTCACAGAATTGGAACTGTTCTTCGAATAGAAGAAGAGACGCTCATGCAGTGGGTAAAGGAAAGGGTTGACCTTGCCATCAGTGAAGACCCGAACTCTGTCTACACAGTCTCCGCCCTCGTGGTCAATGAACTGGAATCAAAACAGCAGATTTTGGCTTGCGATACACTTGCAGGTGCCGTTGATGAACTTCTTCACCATGTGGAAATGGTACAAGAAGAAGAGTAATTTCTAACGGCGAGGGTTTCAAAACAGACTTGACCGTCGCACAACCATGTCGGTTCATGCTAAAGCGAGGAAGGTCACAACGCACACGCTTCAAGAAATGAAGCGTGCTGGTGAAAAAATCACTATGCTCACTGCCTATGACTATTCATTGGCCAAACTTGTCGACCAAGCCGGCGTAGATGTCATTTTGGTAGGCGATTCTGCTTCAAATGTCATGGCAGGCCAAGTGACAACCGTGCCCATCACACTCGAGCACATGATTTACCATGCTCAATGTGTCCAACGAGCTGTTGACCGAGCGTTGATCGTCGTCGACATGCCCTTCGGAACATACCAAGGAAACTCAGCCATAGCCCTTGAATCAGCAATCCGAATCATGAAAGAATCTGAAGGACATGCTGTCAAACTTGAAGGAGGGGCTGAAATCCTTCAATCAGTTGAACGTATCCTCACCGCTGGAATTCCAGTCATGGGGCACTTAGGACTCACTCCACAATCAATCTACAAATTTGGAACTTATACTGTCCGAGCAAAAGAGGACGAAGAGGCTGAAAAATTAATCGCAGATGCAAAACTGCTGGAAGAAGCGGGATGTTTTGCTATCGTTCTTGAAAAAATTCCTCGTGAATTAGCGCTTAAAGTCAGCCAAGCGATTCATATCCCAACGATTGGGATTGGGGCTGGCCCAGATTGCGATGGTCAAGTGTTGGTTCTGCACGACTTGTTGGGAATCACCATGGATTTCTCGCCACGGTTCCTTCGACGTTATCTCAACTTAGCCGAAGACATCGATGGAGCGATAAAATCCTATTGCGCCGACGTTCGTTCAGGCGATTTCCCGAATGATGAAGAAAGTTATACATCCTAATCAGAGCAGTTGCGTATAGACAAATACGCTGCCAGCAAAGGCACCTAAGTCGATCCCGAAAGCGTGCCACAACCCGTATCTAAACGGTGGCAAATTGTAACGGCCCCAATCGGTACTCACCCAGACCCAAACCAATAATGCCCCATAGCCACCACAGAAAAGAGCGCCCCATCCAGAAAGCCAAATGATAGAGAAAAGCAAACCGAGAGAAGCCAAACCAAGCGCGTATTCTTTCCAACGAGATGCTTCATCATTCAAGAGAATCCTGTAAAGTAAGGGCGAGAGGAGTAAGCTGACTAAAAAAGCCCCATGGATTGGGTTAGGCAAATTGATTTCGCCAACATGAGGCATGACTTTCCATTGCCAAATCCCACCGACGACTGCACCAAGAAAAGCAGGTGCTAAAATGTGCTTAAATCCGGTTTGAAGATCAAGTGCTCGAGTGATGAATGGTGCATTGACTGGCACTTCAGCCCGGTCAGTTTCCTCGCCCATGTTCAACGCATGCAGGGGAGTTGTTTGAGGGTTCGGTCACAAAACGATGCGAAGAAGCGTTCTCCGATGCCGATATAATCCCCCAGTGCTTGGGTACATCCATGACGAAAGGAGAAATTGTCGCAGGTTGTTTAGCCCCGCACCCCCCTCACATCGTATATGCAGAGAACCCTCCGCAAAATGAACCGGTAGCAGAAGGTGGCTGGGAACAGTTACGTTGGGGATATGAACGATTACGAGAGTCGCTTGCAGATGTTGATTACGATGCAATTGTTCTGCTCTCACCACACTGGCAAACCTATGTGGGCACTCATTTCCTTGGATTACCCCATTTCAAGAATCTATCCGTTGACCCTGTTTTCCCGAATCTCTTTCGCTACCATTATGAAATAGACATCGATGTTGAACTTTCACAACAAATCCATGACCGAGCTGCTGAAGCAGGTTTAGCGACTAAAATGATGAACAATCCCGATTTCCGAATTGATTACGGGACCATCACTACAGGCCATATGTTCAATCCTGAATGGGACAAGCCATTCGTGGTCATTTCAAGCAACCGCTCCAGAGATTACTACTCTGTTGAAGTCATGCAAGAAATGATGGTAGAACTCGGCCGAGTTACCCGAGAAGCAATAATTGCTAGTGGAAAGAAAGTCGTCGTTTTAGCAAGTAATTCCCTTTCGCACCGACATTTCACAACTGAATCTGCGATACCTGAAGACATGAGTAAGGAGCACATCACCAGTCATGCAATGCACCTTTGGGATATGCGTATGATTGAATATTTCCGTACGGGACAGGCTCAAAGAATCATAGATGAAATGCCTGAATTCACCGAACAAGCCATCGCCGAAAGCGACGGTGGAGGACTCACGTGGCTACTTTCAACCCTTGACCTTCCGACATATCCGGGTATTCTTCACGGATACGGCACAATCATAGGAACTGGTAACGCCATTGTTGAGTGGCCTGCTCGAAACCATAAGGAGGCTTGAAAATGGGCGATGGAGAACTCATTGGCTCGTATATTGTTCCTGTCCACCCTCATACAATTTTAGCACCTGAACAAAACGAGGGATGGGGCCGATTGAGGGAGGCATATGATACGGCAGCACAACGAATCAAGGACAGCGGTGCTGACCTTCTTATCATCTATTCGACAACTTGGCCGAGCATCATCGGCCATCAAATCATCGCAGATCCAAATCCGGAATGGGTCATGGTCGACCATGATTTTCACGACTTGGGCTCGATCCCTTATTCCTTCAATATCGATGAAAAATTTGCTCATTCTTGGAATGAAGCGAATGAAAAGCGTGGCTTGAAAAGTCGAACGGTTGCTTACCATGGATTTCCAATAGATGTCGGCTCTGTTGTTGCTCTAAAACTTCTCAATCCAGACAATTCAATTCCTGCAGTCATCGTGTCGTCCAATGTGTATGCAAATCGTTCAGAAACAACCGTCCTTGCCAAAGCATGTATGGATGTCGTGAAGGCAACAGGCCGAAAAGCAGTTGCTGTCACTGCAATGTCGCTTTCTAATCGGATGTTCACAACTCCCATTGAACCTCAGGATGACCGAATTCACTCGCTTAAAGACGATGAATGGAATCGTAAAATCCTCGAGTTCCTTGGTGAAGGAAGGTTGGAAGATGTCGGCCAATTATCTCGCACAATACATCAGCAAATACGAGTCAATAAAGTCGTAGCATTCAAACCAATGTGGTGGCTTTCTGGAATGAATCAAAACAGAAATAACCTCACAGGAGAAGTGCTTGCTTACGAAGCAATTCACGGTGCAGGTGGGGCTGTTGTTCACCTTGACCCAACACCTTCGGGCACTGGTGACAAAGAATACGATGAAGATGATGTCGAGTACTTTGCAGGTGAAAGAAATGTACTGGATGCAGAACACACCGAAGCTGCTGAAGAGGAGTTCATTACCGAATCCAATGTTGAAACAACTGAGGCAAATGGTCCAGCACTTTGGGAGCCTACCGAAAGCGAAGATTCAGTCAACAGCAACGCTGCTCCAAAACCTGTTGGTGCTTATCCGCATGCCCGTAGAGTAGGAGATTTACTCTACCTTTCCGGTGTCGGACCTCGACAGCCAGGAACAAACGCAATTCCAGGTGGGCCTATACATGACGAAAATGGCGAGGCTTTAGATTACGATATCAAAGCACAAACACATGCAGTCGTCAAGAATATCACCCGGATTTTGGAAGAAGCAGGTGGAACTCTCGATGATGTTTTGGATGTCACATCCTTCCTCGTTGACATGGATCGTGATTTCCAAGGCTACAATGAAGTGTGGGCTGAAACATTAGGTCAAGTCGGACCAACTCGAACGACACTTGCCATCAGAGCATTACCAACACCGATTGCGGTGGAAATGAAAGTGATTGCCAAAGCACCGGCAACAGAGTAACCCCGAATTCCGGCATTGTTAGTGAAGATTAAACGAAAGAAGATATATGCTTTAGTCATATAGAGACAAATATTGACCATTGATGGTCGGAATCGGGGGGATTGAATGACACTCAAAACTGCTAATAAAATTCTCAGTGGCGAAATAAATCTCGTTGATGCAGTGAAGACCAAAATCGAAAGGTCATTGAGTTTAATCGGCGTTATTATCGTAACAGTCGCAGCAAGCATCGGTTCGGGCCTCTTTGTGTTGCCGTCATTTGCAGCCGCAATTATGGGTCCCGGAATTTGGTTAGCATTTTTACTCGCTGGAATAGTGTTCCTGCCGGGTACGCTTTCGAAATCCGAATTAGCTTCTGCTATGCCATCGAACGGTGGTGCTTATGTCTACGTAGAACGCTCTTTTGGGCCGTTGATTGGAACGATTAGCGGCTTAGGACTTTGGGCCTCCTTTTTGCTCAAATCCGCATTTGCGCTTATTGGATTTTCAGCATATATGTATGCGGTCACTGAATATTTAGATGTTACAGCCAATGCAACTCTATTAATTATGATTGCACTGGTTTTGATTACTGTTCTCAACATCTTTGGGATTAAAAAGGTCAAAGCATTCCAGACGCCGATTTTGGCGTTAACTACGAGTTTGATACTCATCATCTGTTTCTTCCAGTTATTTGACGCAAATTTTGATTTTTCCCGTCCGATGGATAGTGCGATTGATACTTCCAGAAATCAACCGATATTGGTTGCTGAAGCTGCTGCGTTAGTGTTTGTTGCATATGCAGGAATTTACAAAGCAGGTGCGATTGGTGGAGAAGTAAAGGAACCGGAAAAGAATTTACCAATGGGAATGTTAATTTCTCTTTTACTCATTACTTTGCTTTATGTCGTTGTTACTTACATTATGATGGGATCAATTGAAGGAGAATGGTGGCTCAATTCAGATGGTTCTGCGAGAGAGGATCCTATTTTTGCCTTCGTTGATGCAGTTGCATCAACAAATGTCGGCCTGGCTTTGGCTATTCTGGCAGTATTGACAATGATTTCTGGAGCTTTATCAGGATTACTGGCTGCATCCCGTTTCCTGTTTGGAATGGCAAAAGACAGTTTGTTGCCAGACAGTATGTCCGAAACAAACAACAAGTTTGAAACACCCCATTGGGCGATTATTATCACGGCGATCACTATGGCGATCAGTATTCTTACGCTTCCTGTCAAGGATGTAGCAAAGTTAGCATCTGGATTCCAGATCATGGTGATTGTCGCTCTAAATGTCAGCGTGATTATCTTACGTGCAGACAGTGAGAAAGATTATTGGTACAAACCAACGTTCAAGTCTCCACTCTTCCCATGGGTGCAACTTATTGGTACGATTGCAGGTGGAGTCCTCATACTCATCATGGGAGAGAAGGCCTTGTACGGCGCTTTAGCAGCCATTGCAATTGGTGTTTCAACCTACTTCATTTACGGTAAGCAAAACTACAAATTTTCGATACCAAAAGACGAGTGATTAGAGCACATAGCGAAGCAACGGGAGAGCCACTTCTGCCTTGAACACTGAATACAAAGCATGCCCTTGCCAACATGTAAGGGCGGGAAAAAGCCAAAGTAATTGCTTTAAATCATCTGAATCGACCAGAGGAGTAGATGTAGGCACGCTAATCGCCCCGTGTCCAAGACCCATCAGCACCAACGTTCCAATACTGTACTTCACTGCTGATATCGACATACCAGCCACTCGAACCTTGAACAGTACCCGGTGCTGCTTGCATTACGCCTATTTCTGCAGCCTGTTGGGCGAGAGTCGCTCGCAATTCATCGGTTAAGACGCCACCAGAATCTTCTGAAGCGTTCTCTTTGTTCGTTTGATGGGCTTTAACTAAATCATCCATGGATGATGATTCTGATGAAGTCTCTTGAGTTGAATCGTCTTCCTCATTCTCCTCCTCATCGTATTCATCATCGTCGTCAAAAGCGTCCTCGGCCCATTCATCATCGTCCTCTTGTTGGTTGGCTCGACGAACCAAAACGACTAACGTGACAAGAATGAGGGTGAGTAAAAAGATTCCAAGACCCATAGCAGTGTTGGTTGAACCAACAGCACCTCCAAGAAGAACTGCTTCAACATCAAAATAATTTTGAGAGATAAGACCACTCCAAAGAATGTTACAGGAACGGTCATTTCCTGCAGAAGAGACATCCAGCTCCCACGTATCTCCTGTGACGTGTTTTGCAGAACCAGAAGTACAACTAACCGTTGTATTATCTGCATCAACTTCAACGAGGTTGTCAAACATGTCGACGCCTTGAACTCTCAACAGAACTGTGTCGCCTTGAGCAATACTTTGATCTTCAATAGACGAATCGAGGCGAACTGCAACACCGGGTCCAACCGTGAGTGGAATACTGTGAACAGCACCGTCTTGCACTAACTCGAGAGTGTAAGTTCCAGCAGTCTGTCCAATAAAATTCCAATAGCCATTTCCTGAAGATGAGGCTTCAAGGGTACCAAATTTGTTGTCCAATACCGAAACGACCTCTGTCGAGGGTGCAAGATTTCCATGTGCATCAATTGTTTGAATAAACAATTCACTGGCCACACCTGCTTGAACAACGAGGCCATCTTCTTGGTCGGTGACCAGGTTACGCGCATCTCCTGCTACAACGGTAAGACGAATAGTAGCAAAAACGCCATCTGCATTCGCACGTATCTCATGCCCGCCTACGTTCGTAGGTATCCAGTGAAGATCGGAAAGAAGAATGTCAACGGTAGCATCAGAACCATCGACTGTCCAGTTTAATCGTATTGATTCTAAGGAATTGGAGTAAGCGTCATAGAACATGGGGTCGAGAGATAACGATGTATCTGAGGGCAAAATTGCTCCCTCTCCATTAAGTTGGATAAACGCCAATCGGCCAGGCTTTGATTGCATTTGGAAGACCGGTTCAAACCGTGTTTCAGTCGAAAAATCAAACCATGAACCTTCGACTCTCCAGATTTGAACCTGGCGTGGAGTTACGGTAGCATAGCCGTTGTATTCAGTGAATTGAGATTCGTTACCGTTGACCATGGTGAGAGAACCGTTGACCATCCACTCATTACCGATGACGTCAACGGCATGGAAGAGAATTGTGCTTTGTTCTCCTGCAACCATTGCTGAGGTGGATGAGAGTTTCAAGTAGGTATCAATTGCATTACCATGGACAACTTCAACCGTGAGGGTGGAGACAACTCCGTCATCAACAACACGAATTTCATGCATTCCCATCGCTCCAGGAGTCCAATAAACTGCATCGTTGATTGCTGCTAATCCACCGCTTGTAACACTGAAATTTTCAAGAGGAGGTGTGATGGGTCCGGTGTAACCTTGGGAATCAGTTCGCATTGCAGCAACCTCATAGGAGGTTCCAGCGATGAAAATTTGGTCGTCAGACAGAACTACGACTTGCGATATTGCTGCATCAGCAGGCACGACTCGGACCGTTCCAAATCCGGTCACGTTCCCAGCAGAGACGGTGATGTTCCAAACACCTGGATGAGAGGCAGTAAACCAACCAGAAGGGAGAATACTGCCATTTTCAACAGTCCAAGCACGGTTGCCTGCTTCGGTAACATTCATCGCAAAACCATTGATGTCAAGCAGTTGGGGAGTGATGAAAAGCGCATGACCGCTGCGGACTTGCAAGCCTTCTTCAAAAATGAATTCATACGGAGAACCTGCAGTAACATGTATGTTAGAGACATGCTCCATTTGGTGAAGACGGACTCGAATGCTGAATTCACCGACATCTTCTGGTGTCCATAAAGGGCTGCCAACCCCTACATAGTTGCCATCAACAGTCCAAACGGCATCCTGTGACAATTGAGCATTTCCACGGGCATCCAAGAGGTTTGCAGTAAGGGTAACTGGAGCTAAGACATGAGCATTCAAACTCGTTATTTCAAGAGATTGTCCAACACCTGCAGTCACTGAAATATTCAATGAACCAACAATGCCATTGTGATTTGCTTCAATGGTTATCATGCCCGAATTCCAAGGGTAAAACATTCCTTCAGGCGAGATGGAACCGTTTGAAGAACTCCAAACAACATCTCCTGAGACTAAGTTGTTTACAGAATCATAAAGTTCAGCAGTAAACATCGTAACTTCATCTGCGCTTAAGGTCATAACTGGAGCACTTATCTCAACACGAACAGCGGTACCAGCATGAGTGATATGCTGATTTTCTTCAAGTGATTGTGAAGAGAGCACAATATGCATTCCATGAGAAGTGAACAAGAGAATACACAACATGAAAACCATGTTTTTCCATATTCGATTCACGGTCCGCATGATTTCACCTTTACATTCAACATCTATCAAAGATATGGAACCTTAATCAGTCCATTCGCCCCACTCAGTGTCACCATCTTGTCGGTACCACCATGTGCCGTTTTCATCTTCGGCCCATTCAGTTCCGTCATCGTCAACTCGGTGATCTACCTGCCAAGACGTGTCATCTGGCTGCGACTCGATATCTGGGATTGGCTTCGCAACCGGTGCTGGACCTGTCGGACCAGGAGCCGGACCAGATGGTTCATCCTCTTCTTCATACTCGTCATCATACTCATCATAGTCTGCATCGCCACCACGGAGCATTGAAACGAGTAATCCGACAATGACAAGCGAAACAATACCGATGAGAACTGCGCCAACATAATACAGAGGTCCTCCAGCCTTGAAGAATCCACCAACATTACCGACGACTTCGACATTACGTTCTTCAGTTACAGAACCGGCCGTAATAGTGACTGTTTGAGGGCCATCATCAAGAGTAACGATGTTCCATACTCCCTGCCCTTGATTCAAGACCTCTGCCCGGCCAGTTGCGTCAACATCAGCACTCGATGGGATTGAAATCGGGTTGAGATACTCATCGAATGCTTTCACAGTAACCGTGAAACTGCCAAGTTGGTCTATCGATTCAGAGGACAATTCAATGGTAAGGGAATGAACGATATACAGTGCATCAACTGAAATATTTGCAGAATTACTTACAATTCCAGTTGAATAATCCAAAGTGTGTGGACCAGCAATTGTGGCCTTGAAGGCATAAGTACCTTCATTGGAACCGGCTGTAATGTTCTCCACTTCGACGCCATCCTCTGTCCATTCGACAAGTTGCGGGAAGGTATTTCCATCACTGTCTGTTCCAGTGACAATCATATTGATGATGCCACCAGCTGTCTGTTCACTGGTGTCGAGAACCGCCAATACAGTAACAGCCTGTCCGTGATGAACAGTCATTGTTACCGTGTCTTGGATACTGAATGCAGATGCGGATATACTCCAGTTACCTACTTCCGAAGCCTCCCAGCGCATGTTGTTGTTCGCAAGTAAGTCGGTGATGTCTTCTGTATCACCCGAGTCCAAGTTCGTGAGCGTCCATGTCAAGATGCTGGAATCAATTGGATTTGTGTCCAAATCGGCTAACGCAGACGAGAAATCGATGTACTCATCAGCAGTCATGTCAAAGACGGAGTTTGTCGCTCCATCAGAACCTGAGGCAGTAACAACTACCGAAGCCAGATCCCCTTGAGACACAGTTACATTGATGCTTACGACATGGGTTGTGAAACCGTCGTTGTAAGTCGCAGTAATCGAATAAGGAGCTGTTGAGGAAAGGTAAGGGACAAAGGTAGTCTCGTCACCTACAAATTGCTCAAGAACAGATTGATCAGTCCAAACTGCGTGAGTAACCGACCAATCTGCAGAGATAATCCACCGGTTGTCTTTCTGGTCGTATGCTTTAACCTTCACATCAAGAATATCATCAGCCGTAATGTCAAACGAATTCCATGTAGATTCATTGTTCTCGACAATGAGAATCAGGGACACGATTGCACCTTCTTGAACAGCGATCGTAATTTGGGTAGATACTGTCTCGTAGGTCGCTTCCAAAATCTTCGCACCTCGAGATTGAGGAGTCCACTTGGCAGGAGCGCCAACGGTCAATTGGCCGTCTTGAGTTTGTACCCAATTTTCCTGAGGCAGAAGAACTGGTAAGCGGTTTCCACGAATATCAATTCGAGTGGTGTTAATCCATACATGGTCGTCTGCTGTGATTGAATACGTTGATGCATCCAACTCCAAACTTGCGATCTGTCCGTGCCCGACTGTAACCATCAACGAACCGGCTGCACCTGATGATGAAGTGAGATTCAAGTGCCACATTCCAACATGGTCTGGGAAATATTCACTGGATGTTTCGCTGTAATTACCATTTGAGGTAGTCCATGTAAGGTCACCTGCTTCACTGATATCGGAGATTTCATTGCCAAATTGGTCATACAAAGTATGCGTCACTGCACACCAAATTCCTGCAGGAACTGTTCCTTGGCAACCATCCAATACAAAGTAAGATGGCGCACCCGTTTCAACGGTTATTGCGACAGTTGTCATTTGTGTAGAACTGTCTAAAGCAGTCCACGAAACTTGCACGGTTTGTGCTCCACTGGCATAAGGAATGAACAGACCCTCAGTATTCGAATCCATAGTACCGTTACTTGGAACATAGTTGATCGATTGACCGGGGACAGTATTTCCATGCTGGTCAATGACATAGGCCATAATTTGTAACGAATCATCCGCAGAGATTGTAGCAACTTCTGGTAGAACTACAAGCGTTGCTGGAGCACCTGGAGTGACGGTTACAATCTCAGATTTACAGATGATGCCAAAGCATGCAGAAACAGTGTGTTGGCCAGTTGCGTAAGGCGTAAAGACGCCGGTTTGAGAGATGCTTCCGTTACTCGCACTCCATACAACCGGCGCATTGATTGGCATTGAAGCATAATCATAGGCAACAAAGGAGAAACTCACCGAAGTGTCGGCGTCAGTTGTCGGTGCAGTCGGTGTCAAATCAATGGAGGCAACATCAGTGTGGTTCAACAGAATTTGAGGACGTTGGCTCTCAAACCCATTTTCACTCGAAATGAAGTTTGCAAGTAGAGTACCACGGTTTGGTGTACCAATCAGAACCCATGAATTATCGTTGTCAATAAGCATTCCATTGACACCAATGTCAAACCAAATCCATCGCTTGTCAGACATATCAGTTTCGACAAATGTCGAAACTGGTGTGGCATCATAATCAACACCTGCTTGCATTCCAGGGGCGCCCCATGAACCGGTTGTAGAAGTTGATGAAGCGTTCCAAGTCGAGGAAGATTGAGCCCATTGGGTGTTTAGAATTCGGTGAACGCTGAAGGTCATTTCAGTTGCTCCACCGGTTGAAGCCCAAGTATCAAGATACAATCCAATGCTCGCAGAATGAATATTGGAATAAACTGGAAGTGGTACTTGGCTGTTATCGAGTCCAAAGGTAAGACGAGCTTCCAAACCAGAATTCGCTCCGAAGTATGTTCCAACCTCAGCAAGTGCTGCATCTCCATAATTGGTCAACGGCGACGCTTCGCTGAGGTGTGTCTCTCGAATGTTGGTATGACCAAATTGAGCGACTTCATTACCGGTTTGGAAAGTGTAGGTATACGTCAAATCATTGTTATCGGTGTGATGTGGATCTCCGATGGCAAAACTCCATCGCGAGGAAGAAGGGCCAGGAATCGATTGATTCACGCCTTGTACCCACCAACTGAAAACTTCACCCGTTGTAAGTGAATCAGCAAATCGGAACGATGTGCCGGTAATTTCAGTTGCTTCCCAAGATTTGAATTTGTAAACACCTGTTTCATTTGCGATGGTTACAACGTATCCGGTAGCACCAGAAACTGCGGACCATGAGAGTACGGGTTTGTCATCAGGCTGCAGAATAGAATTTGTTGTATTATACAGGACTTCACCGTCTTGAGGGGATGTAAGGACTGGTTGAGCCGGTGGCTGAATACCATTGACGTTGTCGACATACTGGACTGTCAAGCGAGGGCGGAAAGACTCATTCGATCCTTCTGAGGAATAGAAGGAGTGGCTTGTAGCGGGTGTGCCAACAGTCTTCAGCAACACGGTCATCGTAAGGTTTCCATTCGCAACATTGGATTGAGCCAAACTTGTCAAGTCCCATTCAACCCAGCCAGAAGGAGGGGTGAGCGTAAGAGTAGAACGAGTGATTTCACTTGTCGTGCATGAAACATTGCTGTTCCAAGTTACCGAAGATTCGCTAAACGAAGAACAGGCATGTGCCGATATCGTCGTTGAGGAGGTGCCTGTTACGCTGGTCCTATACAGGTTAAGCAGCATGGAGGTCGGCGTCATCGCAGAAGGCCAAGTCATCGAACTCAAATCGAATTCGAGATAGACTTGACTTTCACCCGTTCCAGATGCAGATGTTCCAAGGTTGAGTTGTGTTGATGAACCGAGATTCGTGGTTGAAGATGAAGAAATTTCGACATCTGGGACGGCTGGAAGAAGTCCAGTATCTGTGAAAATTGATCCACGATTCACCATTACCGTATAATTTCCTAAACCATCTGAGTATCCTTGATCTTCTGGAATGCGGAACTTGTGCACGTTCGACCAATGCCCAATTCGACTATCTTGGTCGCCTCGAACCCGCCAATAACGCCACATATCCCCTTTATCGAGGTCAGTTGCAGTCATGGTGAGGTTTTGAGCATCCCAAGTCACATTGAATTCGGAACCATTGCTAACTGAATTGGAATCAAAACACTCGAGGTTTTGCGTCATTCGCTCATTAGTTGCACCACAGAGGACCCATTGGGTCTGGTTGGTATCACTGGAAGACCAGTTGCCATCAACAACATCAGTGCCACTGGGTGTTGGAGAAGAAAGATTCCAAAGAGTTGACCCGTCAACAGGATGCATATTGGTTGGATTTGATGGCGACCAAGGTGTTGTCAACTCATAGGTCATCGAGAGTTTAGGACGGTCATCTACACCGAAATATTCACTGCTGGCAATATAGTAAGTGCCATCAACAGTACCATCAATTTCTTCAGGTTGAACGAGGATGTTCAAACTTTCTTGCCCGCGCTCAATGGCATGCTGCAACATAGAAGTGACGTTGATTTCAAAGACACTGGTCCCGTTAATCCAGAAGCCATTTGTTTCAGGAATCTGTGAGTCAAGTGAATGATATGCACCTGTGCCAAGCCAAGAGGTTGTGTTGTTACCTGGGTGAGCCCAACTGGATGATTCATCCCAACCAGTAATCATTTCAGAGACAGTAACAAAGATTTCATCGCTACCAGCGACCACAGTCAGTTCTAATGTTGCGTTATTTATTTCATACATATTCGGAAGGGGTAATGTCGAGAAATCAATTTCCAGCAAAGTCGTTGAACGCAAGATACTGTTTGTAGGGCTTTGCCCGACTGCAAGATAGGAAGAGCCACCATTGTTTGCGAACGCATTACCTTGGTCCAAAGTCGTGTCTTGAGTAATCAGTGGATAATTTTCATCCTCAACGAATGAGCCGTCCTGTAGAGTCACCCATGCGTGTGTTGAATCAATTTCTCCAGAATCCGTGTCAGGGATATGGAACAGCGTTGAGGAACTTTGTGGCCCAATCATTCCAGATTGAATTGGCTGAACTGTCCACCGAATCGTTTGTGCATGATCCAATGAAGCAGAGGGAGTGAATGAGAGATTTAGTAAATCAAACATCGCTGAATCTTCACGAGAATCGTAGGTATAACGGCCAGCCATATCGTCGCTAGCGCTCTCAAAGATGTGCACTCTCCAAGCATCTACGGTATTCGGAGAGTTGTGAGACCATGTGAATTCAGGAACATCATTTGGCAACAAGGCATGCGATGTCAAATCCCAAGAGA
>DAMU01000063.1 GCA_002499705.1 Euryarchaeota archaeon UBA91 | reverse complement strand
GGCCCACCATCCGGCCCTCCAACAGGAGATCAACCCCCTCGGCCAAACGACTTGTGAAGTGATACTGTGAGTGATGGCTTTGCAATGGAACTGTGCGGCAATAGGGCTGCATGGCAGGTTATTCCAGAAGGCATCACGTCCATTGACCTCGAAGAGGTTGGTCGTAGAATCGAAGAGGCAGGATATACAATTGGCATCCAAAACCGACTTTGTTGGACCTTTACTGGTCCTTGCGATCTAACGCTCTATCCCAGCGGCAAACTGTTGATTAAATCTGAAGACAGAGAATTAGCTGCTACGGTTGCTGAACAACATGCGTCCACATGGGCTCATGCTTGATGGAGAAGGTGAGGGAAATGGGACTGATTCCCTCTGAAACAGTTTCTATTCTTCATGCCAATGGAGTCGTTGCTTACCCAACTTCGACTCTACCTGGATTGGCAACACTTCCAACAAAAGAGGGCTTAGATAACTTGTTTGCTTTGAAACAACGTCAACCAGACCAACCTGTTAGTTTAGGCGTAGCTTCGCTTGAACAGGCATCCCAGTTGGTTGAAGTGCCGGATTTTGCTCACCGTCTCCTCGCAGACTTTGAACGCGGCTCCCTCACACTTATCCTTGACGCACATCAATCACTTGACCCTCGTCTGGGGGGCGGTCGAGTAGCAGTTCGAGTGTTTGCTCATCCTCTCGCTCTTACCCTTGCTCAAACAGTAGGGCCCGTGACCGCAACAAGCGCGAATATTGCTGGAACGGCTCCTTTAGCAAATGCCAATACAGCAGGTCTCGAACTGGGCTTAGCACCTCAAGCGATACTTGCAGGAGACTGCCCAGGTGGGCAAGGCAGCACGCTTCTGTCGATTGAAAAATTAGAAGGCTCACCCTTGGGATATTCGGTAACCATTATGAGAGAGGGCGTCATACCTTATACTGACGTGACCTCATGGATGTCGAAGAATCACTGAAGTATTGGCGTGATGCAGGGCATGTTGCTCGCCGTACATTAGAGGCTATGAAACTGGAGCTACAGCCTGGTAAGACTTACCATGAAGTTATCGAGTCTGCTGAACGTTATATTCATCGTCATGGTGGAAAACCTGCTTTCCCAGCAACGATTCACTCCAACGACCTTGCAGCACATTTCACGACCAATCATTTGGTTGAAGACCCAGATGGCTGGGTGGGCGACACTGTGTTGCAAAAGGGAGATTGCGTGAAAATTGATTATGGCGTCCATATCAAAGGCCACATTGGAGACAATGCTTTGACGTTTGAAGTTGGTAATACCAATAACCATACTGAACAAATCAAAGCTGCAAAAGAATCTCGAGATGCTGCAATCGAAATGATGCATCCAGGCACACCATGGTACAAAGTTGGTGCTGCAGCAGCACAACCAACTATCGACGCTGGTTTCCAACCAATCCGTAATTTGTGCGGCCATCAGTTGAAACCCTGGCAATTGCATTCGGGCGTTTCCATCCCTTCCTATGCATGCGGACCTGATAACCAAGGATTCAAGGGCGTGGTTGAAGAAGGCGGAGTTTACGCTGTTGAACCGTTTAATACGACTGGGAAGTCGGGACTAATCGAAAATATTGGCTCTTCAAATTCCTCAAATATCTATCGGGTAACCGGCCTTACAACCTCTCGAAAGGCTCGAGCAAAAGGGCAATTAAAACCACTTGGAGCTCAACTTGCTCGTAATCTTGAAGAGCGCTATTCAACGCTACCGTTTGCAGAACGCTGGGCTTATCCAATGTTGGAGAAACCATTCCCCGAGGCAGATGAAGCCAGTCGTCAAAGTAAATGGAATGCACTTGTTAAGAAATTGATCAGTATTCGATTCCTCGAGACGTATCATGCATTGCGATGTATGGATGGTGGAAATATTTGCCAGTTCGAACATACCGTATACATTACAGATGGCGGTCCAGAAATTCTTACTGTTGAGTAAATCTCTTGTTTGGCAGTTACTGAATCGCTGTTTTTCTCTTGAAAACCAATATAAACCGCGATTGCATGGACTAATTGAACAGGGCTGTTGAAGTTCTTGTTGAGTGCATCCCATCCCCTCCGCATTACTCTCACCCTGTTCACCTCTATTCACTCCAGCCTTGAGGCTTGAAAAAATAACATTTCCAATTTTCGCTAAAATCGCTGATTGGCGCGCAGTTCGCGCTTACAAACTCATTGCTCTATTCACTTCGGCCCATTTTGTTAGAATTTGTTAAAATCGAAAAAACGCCCATTTTAGTCCATTCTGAGCGATTTCCAGAAGGATGTGAGAGTTATGATTATATATCACGGGTACGGTAGAGAATCTACCCCCGATTTCGGGAAGGAGGACAAAAATATGAAAAACGAAAATAGAAACGAAGAAGCTGTTAGCCCAGTTATCGCTACCATCCTAATGGTCGCTATTACTGTGGTACTTGCTGGTGTCTTGTACGTGTGGGCTAGCTCACTCGCAGAAGGCAACACTGATGGAAACCTTGCACTTTACGTCATGGACG
>DAMU01000093.1 GCA_002499705.1 Euryarchaeota archaeon UBA91 | reverse complement strand
AATTGCTGAAGAAGAAGGCGAAGTTATTGAGCAGAATACACTACCCCCTCTCCCAGAGACAATCACGACACCTCATGGTTTCGAGATTCGACTTCCTACTGGTAAATTGGAAGCGATTATCAAATCAATTGAGAATACACCACATGAGGGATACAAACCAATTGTTGGACTCAATCAAAACGGACAAATCGTCATCGATTGGGTCAGTGTCTGATTCAAACAAGACGTCGCTCAACACCTTGCGAACCGGTAACAAAAAGTTCGTGGTCATTGAGAGGAGGAGAAGGGTAAGCGTTCCAATAAGCCTCCCTCATGTCTTGATTGGCATTCATGCAAGCTACGACATCGCCGGGCCTTTGAGAGAGTTCAGAGGATTGATTGAGATGTGCAATCATCGGCTCAATATTCGACAGGTTGACCAAGCCCCATCCAGTTTGCGTGCAGGGTGCGACAGGTGATATTGGCATGGTTCCGGAGGTTGGATCCCAATCGAGTTCGGGATACCAAGCGGAGAGGTTGAGGGCTTCACGAACATCAGCATTTGAGATGAGGTATGGATTACCTTCACTGTCGGTACCGTTCACTAACATACCTTGGCGTTGTTCTGGAGATGCTCCTGAACCATCATCATTGAATTCAAAACGCAATGATTGCAAAACATAGGAAAGAATACCTGCGGTGCGAGGGGTTGCAAAAGAAGTCCCTGAAGTTTCATGATATCCATCGATGTCGTCATGGTTCGGTAGATATTGAGTCCAATCTGCAGAAATATCGGGATAGGACCCTGACATGATTTCTTTTTGGTCGTCACCTTCTTCAGCATACCCTGCTATTCCAATCGACCACGGGGGACCTGCTGTCGAATCTTGAATGGCAGGTGATGGGCTATTATCTGCAGCACCAGTATGCATTTTACCTTGCTCAACGACCGCAATTTCAGTACCTCGTTCAATCCCAGATACAGGGACAGAACCGGGTGCTCCAAAAGAAGTTGAAATCACATCGACAAGCGGTTGATTCGCAGCGGCGATTACCGCTTCGGTGCTAAAGCCTTCAACAAAGAAAATCACCGCATCCGGATTCGCGTTGAGAACTGCCCCTGTTACCGCTGAACCATGGCCGTCATTCGGGTCATCTAAAATCAAAATATCACTGTCGCCATCGGGAGAATGACCAATGATCTTGGTTCCAGGGAAAGCGACAATATCACTGGCGGTTAGCGTGTCCCAACATGCTTCACGGTCAGCTTCATAACGCTCTTGCCAAGAACCATTGAATGTCAGTTCACAGACTTTATTGACGCCAAGTTCATCTAAAAGCCAAGAAGGATATGTCTCATTTGTTCGGAAATGATCGTGATAGACATTGATTCCAGTGTCAACTGGCGCAACAACCGAAAAGGCACGCCAATCATCACTTTCACCAGTTGCTTCGGAGACCGCCATTGGTGCTGAATCCCCGGATAATGAAAGCGAAAAAAAGGAGAAAATAAGTAAAAAAGTGAGTGCTCCAACTGCAATGAGGTTTTTCGGGTTCATCTGAGAAGCATCGACAAAAGGGTCATTTGAAAGCGTGGCACCCGCTTCATCCGCCATGAACGCCCCTCCAATGAGAACTTCATAACCCTACGCCCAATTCAAAAACCTCCACCTGTTGGCGAAATCATGGCTGAGGAGAACGAACGTTTGGTTTGGATTGACCTTGAAATGACGGGTCTTGATATTGAGAAAGAGTCAATCATTGAAATCGCTACGGTCATCACTGATGGAGAACTCAATATTCTGGCAACCGGGCCAAATCTCGCCGTCAAGGTTTCAGAAGAACTGTTGGCAGGAATGGATGAATGGAACACAAGTCACCATACCAGCAGTGGGTTGGTTGAACGGGTTCGTCATGAAAGTGTTTCATGTCAAGAGGCTGAACTTGAAACGCTCTCCTTTCTAAAGAAATGGGTTCCAGAAGGCACTGCGCCTCTCTGTGGAAACAGTGTTTGGAATGATAAGAAGTTCATGGAAAAGGAAATGCCTCTGCTTGTCAAACACCTTCACTATCGGATGATCGATGTCTCCACAATCAAAGAGTTGGCACGAAGGTGGTATCCTGAATCGGGACGTTATGAGAAGAAAGGAGCGCATTTAGCATTGGATGACATTCTCGAGTCAATCGAAGAGTTGCGCTACTTTAGAGAACGTATTTTCGTTCAAGAGTAAATCAAACGCGCCACGTTGGAGCATTGGCATCAGCCCCTTTGAATGCGGCCATAATCTGAGCAACAACTGCTACGGCTATCTCTTCAGGAGATTCAGCACCAATATTCAAACCGATTGGGCAGATAACTGCATCAAGTATTGATTGTTCTATGCCTTCTTGACGACAGACTTTTTCAAAAGCCCGCCATTTTGAACGGCTACCAATCACCCCGATTCGGGGGCCTTGATGGCCATCCGGAGTGGCATTTGCCTCATCGAATATGGTGAGAAGCATACGAAGACGCTCTTCGTCCTCAGCCCAATCATGGCCAAGAAGCAAAACATCGGAAAAACGCCCAAGACTTTCAAGATTCTGACCTTCCAAGAAAACCTTGACCGATTCAGAAGAACGCTGCTTAGCATTTGGATACATCTCTTCACTGGAATATTCATTTCGAGTATCATGGACTGAATGGTGCCACCCTAAAGCATCCAGCGAACTTGCAATTGCTTGGCCACAATGACCGCCGCCCATTAACAAAATATGTGGCATTGGAATAATCACCTCGATTGCTAACGACACTTGGCCGCCACAAAGTGAATCAAGCGGCGTCACTTCATAGCCCTTCGCACTTTTATTCAATCCATATGTGAGCACTTCTCCAAAGGCTTGGTGATGATTTGAAAGATGCTCACGGCAACGCTGGAGTACTTTCATCTCCAATCCAGCTCCCCCAACGGTTCCAATCCATTGGCCATCAGCGGTCATAGCCAAGCGTGCACCGACTTTACCTGGCACACTGCCAGCAGTTTCAACAACACTCGCAAGAACAACCCGGTGACCGTCTGCAAGACTCGAAAGTGCCCAAGCCATCACCTTCGCAGTCATGTTGGCCGCTAGAGGGGGTGACACATACCCTTTGCCCTTGAGTCTCTAGCCAATTTCAAGTAAAGTAGATTCATGCTTCTTGAGGAGGGCTAAATCTTCAGGGAGGTCGATATTTAATCCAAGAAGTGGGGCATTGACAACCACTTCCTCAAATGAGACCAAATCTCGTAAAGGCACCTCTGGATGTGCTGTAAGAATAGAAGTGATGGCCTGCTCATCCAAAATGAGTGGATGACCTCTGCGACCGTTTGATGCGAGTGTCGAACTGCGTTGCGATAAAAGAAGAGAATTAACATCCGAAACAGTCCAACCAGGCCGATCTACAGGTGCGATTAAAACGCGCTTAGGCATTCGACCTTTATCACCAGCAAGCGACAAAAGGCCGCATTGAATACTCCCCGTTCTCCCCTGCTCAGGAGAGGGATTGACGATGACTGTAGAACCTATTGCGGCTTGCATAACAGCGACAGAGAGTTCGCTTCGAGTTACAATTAGAATTGGAAAACAACCGGCTTTGACTAATTTTTCATGGGCAAGTCCGACTAAGGTGGTATCTCCGATGGAGACCAATGATTTCGGCTGCCCCAGGCGCTGACTGGCTCCGGCAGCGAGAATCACAGCGGGGCAAGGTTTGGCCATAGTCGCAACTTATAGTCGAGGGTTTTGTTCTTTACTCTTGATATACACTCGATGTCCACGGTGCATATGTCAAAAGAAAATTACCGAATGTCAGAACCTGAACTTCGTTCAATAGAGATGTTGCAATCTGTAGCAAAAGAGACTCCTGCAGTCGAAATTGTCATCATGACACATGAATCAATCAAAGTTCGATTACGAGGTGAGTCGATGCGCTGGTACAGCATTGATTCAAATTTTCAAGGTATAAGCGGTAATTCCGTTCGTTCTCAACCCGAATGGTCAATTGCAGTGAAGGCTGGTCGGTGGCAAAATGATGTGATTCACGAAAACGAATATTCAGTCAACCTCTGCTTGCATTCCAAAAATCAAAACCTACCAATTGGAGACAGAATCGTATCTCTGGTGTTAGCACTTTTTAACGACATCAAAACCGCATTAAAAATTCCAATGCTGGCGCAATTCATTGTCTGTCAGCGTCAAATGCTCAAGGATATTGTCATCTTTCAAGACACGATGATCGTCACGCATGACATGGTTGAGGACGAATGGGATTATCCTGAGGAATGGGATGAAGAGGATATGGACCATCATGAAGAGGAAATGCATGAATCGGTTGATGAAATGTACGACCTTCAACAGGCTTGGGAAGATGAAATGCACGAACTTGAACAGGCGCAACGTCAACAGGAAGAAACTGAAGAAAAAAAGCAAGAGAAGGAACAAGAATTAATCGATTTTTGGGAACTCATGGCCGATAAGTTACTCGATAAATGATCACAGGTCTTTGGTAATCTCACGGCCGATAATCATCTTTTGAACCTGTGAAGAGCCTTCGTAGATTTGCATGACCTTGGCGGCTCTCATCAATCGAGCCACCGGGTATTCTTCTGAGTATCCATACCCACCATAGACTTGAACAGCATCGGTAGCAACTTCCATGGCAGTATCAGCAGCAAAACGCTTAGCGTGTGCTGCTGATTCTGTATTTTTGACCCCTGCATCCGAATCAGCGGCAGATTTCCATGTCAACATTCTCGAGGCTTCGATTTTAGTTTTCATATCTGCGAGGAGGAATTGAATTGCTTGATGTCGATGAAGAGGTTTTCCGAATGTTTCTCTCTCCCCTGAATACTGTAAGGCATGCTCATAGGCAGCGCGAGCAAGTCCAGTAGCATGAGCGGCAATGTTTGGACGGCTCATATCAAAGGCTTTCATAGCGTTCATCCATCCACCGGATTCAGAACCTCCAATCAGTTGATCTGCAGGAACTCGAACATCATCAAACTGAATTGAGCGAGTATCGGAGCATCTCTGACCCATGTTCGATTCTTTCTTTCCAAGAGAGAATCCTTCAGCATCTTTCTCAACAATAAAACCTGACATCCCTTTGTATCCAGCATCAACATCGGTCTTGGCTAAAACAAAGAAGAAATCTGCATAGCCTGCACCAGTAATCCACATTTTCGAACCGTTGATGACGTATTCATCTCCATCTCGAAGAGCACTGGTCTTGCACGCTGCAACATCCGAACCAGCACCGGGCTCTGTGACGGCATACGAGGCTAAGGCTCCCTCTTCGGCAACCATTCTCAGCCATTTTTGCTTCTGGTCTTCAGTTGCTCCAGTGATAATTGGGGCGCAGGCAAGAGAGGTCGCGTAAGCAGCAGTAGCAAATCCAGGGTCGCCCCATGCCAATTCTTCATTGACAAGAACTTCTTCAATTGAACCTAAGCCAGGCCCACCATACTCTTCAGCAATGTGTAGGTTAAGCAATCCCATCTCATGAGCAGATTGAATTGCTTCTTTGGGATAAACCGATTCAGCATCCCAATGTTCAGCATGTGGTCGGATTTCATCCACCGCAAATTCATGCGCTAATTCCTTCAACATCTCTTGCATTTCGTCGAGTTGGAAGTTCACCATGAAGAAGGCGAAGAAGTCGCCCCTTATGTCTTCATTGTTTTTAGAAGGTAATCCACGAACGGTTATATGCCGCTAAAGCAATCAAGAACAGGAGATACATTGCAATCAATGTATAGCCCTCCCATTTCTTAAATTCATACGACGTTCTCATCATCAATAAAGCGACAAAACATCCAAGAATCGTGAACGGAATAATGATGTAGACTATTTGTTCAAAACCAGCCTCAGTAATCGGGAGCGGGTGGACTAAGCCTGCCAAACCAATCGAAAGCAGGGGGTCGGTGATGTTGGAACCAATGAGTGTGCCAATGGCAACACCTTGACTTCGCTTTGCAGCCATCAGGGCAATAGTTAATTCAGGTAATGAGGTTCCAATACCGGAAACGGTTGTCCCCACAATGGCGTGAGGTACGTTGAGTTCAATAGCAATAAGGCGAGCTTGCTCAACTAAATGATGAGCGGCGAAAACGGCAAATGCAAGTCCACAGACGACCATGATGAAGTAAGCTGCAACACTCCAGTTTGAGCCACGAACTGCCACGTCCTCTTCGAGTTCTTCTTCTTCCAACTGTATTTCTTTACGATTCGTGAGTAACCACGTGATGTAAATGACATACAACGAAATTAAAATAATTGATTCCCAACGTTCCAAAGTATGATCTGTAAGTAAGAAGAAAGTGAGAATCAACACTGAGAGCAGCATAATGAGGCCATCACGCTTCAACCAGGATTCTCGGATTTTGAGACCCTTATTGACCACGACAATACCCATGACGAGTGTGATTTGAACAAAAATAGAACCAAGAATTCCACCTATAGCGAAATCAGCTACTTCTGGTTTCATAGCCACGTCAGAAGCTGCAGTCGTCGTCACAAGAATCTCTGGCAAGGAAGTTCCTATCGAGACAATGGTCAAACCAATGACGACTTCTGGCAAACCTCCTCTACGTGCTAATCCTTTCGCCCCTTCAATGAAAAAGTCGGCAGAATAAATCAACAAACCGAGGGCTAAACAAGCGATAATGAAGGTGATGACGAGGCTGTCATAGCCTGCTTCAGAGGAAAAAAGTTGAACGGCAATTATTCCAAGGAACAATGCTCCAGTGGTGACCAGAGTTTGAAAATGAAGAAGTTGAGCGATTCCCATCACTTTTTCTTCGGACCCCATGGTTGAACCAGCAGCCTTTCCTTCTTCACCGTTGCCATATCGAGCCGTCTATTTTGTCTATTTAGTAAAGAACATAATACGAGAGCAAAACCACCGCCCATGATGCGGAGGGCAATGGCTGAGTTTACCGGCACTGCGCTAATGGTAGGCGTGGGTTGCGGCAGTGTTGCTTACGGTGCTTCCAATCTGATTATCTCTCTCTCATTCGGTATTGCCGTGACCGTTGCCATTTTGATTTTTCAACCAATCAGTGGAGCCCACATCAACCCTGCAGTTTCAATCGCTTTTTGGCGAACTGGTCAACTTGAAAAAGAGGCTTTATTGCCCTATATCCTCGCTCAGTTAGGCGGCGCTTTTTTTGCAGCATTCTTACTTCAGGGTGCTGGGCCAACACGGGTTGTCGATGAGATTTCGATGTTTACTGGTGGTTTAATTGAAGTGTTCATAACGTTCACATTGATGGCGAGCATCTATTGGATTGTTGTTCGATCTCAAACCCATATTTCCATTGCCTTTTTTGTTGGCTTTGTTGTCGCCCTACTGGCATTTATTTTTGGGCCACTGACAGGAGCATCGATGAATCCTGCACGAACATTTGGACCGAATGCGTTCGAAGGGTTGTATTCAAGTCTCCCCTTCTATAGTTTTACTACAATACTCGGAGCATTGATTGCTGCTGAAGTATTTATTCGGTTGAATAAAAGTCAAGGTGAGAAAAAACCTCAAGATTGAACGGTGAATCTCAACACTTTGACAACGTGGTCAAGTGACGGTATCGTGAAGTTTTCAAGCGGTGGCGAGAATGGGACTGGAGTATCTAATGCACCTATAACCAAAGGAGCTGCTTCAAGAGCGTAGAAGCATGATTCTAAAATTCGACTCTGAATACTGTGCCCTAAACCACCGCACCACTGGCCCTCTTGTAGGACGACAAGTCGCCCCGTTCTTTGTACAGATTCGATGCAGGTTTGAGCATCAAATGGGAGGAGCGTTCTCAAGTCGATAATTTCCACTTCAATATCTTCTGATGAGAGTTCTTCGGCAGCCTGCTGAGCCACATGGAGCATTGAACCCCATGTGACCAAAGTCACATCACGTCCTCCACGAACAACAGCGGCCTTTCCGAGTTTGTATCGCTCGCCACTTTCAATGGCTTTCTTGACCGTTTCAGTATCAACATCTTGATTGATGTTTTGACCCCATCCAGTAAGGCCTCCTCGAAGTCCATACAAGCCAATATGTTCCAAAAACAACACGGGGTCATTCAATTCAGCCCCTTCCATCAGCAAATCATACGCATCTTGAGGCGTTCCAGCGGCAACAACAACCAACCCAGGATCGTTGGCAAACCACGATTCAATCATATTAGCATGGAATGGACCTGAACGAGTATGTCCTCCCAAAGGAATTCGTATCGTCATTGGGCAATCTGCACCCCATCTCCAACGAAGCATAGCAGCATTATTGACTAAAGCATTGAATCCAAGAGCTGCAAATCCACCAAATTGAATCTCGACCATCGGACGCATTCCAGAAAGAGCCGCTCCAACGCCGGTGTGGACAATTGCGGCCTCACACAATGGCATGTCAAGCAATTTCTCAGTATGGCCGGCATTCTTGAGAGCCATATTCATTCCAAAAGCACCTGCAACCTCCATGTCTTCGCCAATGAACACGCAATCATCACCATGCCGAGTTGCAATATCTGCCATAGCCTGTTGAATTGCACGAGCGTATGTCCATCCACCTTTCTCAACGTAAGCAAGTGTAGTCTTACCCAGAGTAAGAGGGGATTCGGTCAATTCTATTTGTTCGGAGTGTGATAATCGATTCAGACGTTGTTCATGCGTTTCTGCATCGTTAAGCAACGTTACTCCTTTGACAACCGTTTCAGGCTCGGGCCATGCCATGTTCTCGATTTCTTCTCGAGCTGTCTTCACATCGTTCTGTTCTTTTTCTTCCATCTCAACTAAAACGGATTCTTCAAGACCAAGTTCAAGCAGCAGTGCTCGGTGAGTTGGAAGTGGGTCTTTTGCCTCCCAATAGGCCAGCAACTCTCGGTCCACATAACCAGGGGGAGTACCCGATTCATTTCCAAGATACAAGTCATCATGATGATGGGCATGACCGCAACCGCGCATCGTTTCAACGTGAATGAGTGTAGGTCCGCCTCCGTTCAAAGAGAATTCTCGAGCGCAGGCAGTACTGGCATACCATGCAGCAGGGTCTGAGCCATCAATTGTCCATGCAGGGAATCCCATAGCATCGGCTTTGTCAGCCCAGACTTCCACTCCCGACTGTTTGATAGGAGATGTATCAAGAGCGATTTGGTTATTTTGAAGAATGTATGTGATAGGTAGGCCGCGAGCTCCTGCAAGATTCATTGCCTCCCAAAACTCTCCTGATGATGAAGCACCCTCGCCAATGCAGGCAACTTGGAAACGATCGAGGTTTTGACGCCATGCAGCAAATGCAAGCCCCGTCATAGTAACACTCGCAATAGGTAGAGGAGCAGTTGGAGGCAGAACGCCAACATGCCAAGCCCCGACGTGTAAGTCACGACCACCTGCATCATCCCAGCCACCGTTCTGGTTCGATGCAACCTTGCCTAAATTAGCAGCCATGACGTCTAAAGATGTATCACCCATTGCAAGACCAAGACCGATATCTCGAATCATTGGAGCCACAAGGTCGCCATCATAGCCCTTGCCGGGGCGGGCATCACGGGGGGCGTCAGGTTGACGTTCAAGCGCAGTGGCAACGGCTACGACACCTTCTTGCCAAGTAGAACGGAAACCCTTGCCACCAAATGATGAACCGTCAGGTGTCTCCATTCTATCGGTATATATTGATTTGAGTTCAGTATCAAGCATTCGTGTGCGAGTCATCATCGTTTGCCATTCAAGGCGTTGCTCCATAGTAACGGACATGTAATGGGCAAGACGACGGAAAACCAAACGTAAATCGAGCAGAAAGTGTTGAGACCTGCGATCTAAAAAATCAATCAAACTTCGACGAGGTATGACTTCAACATCAGCATCGTCTTTCATCTTTGCATCAACTTGAGCAACGAGGCCCCGCTGAACAGCATCGACAAAGTGTTGGCTGAACTTATGCCAAGAAGGGCCTTCAAATTGTTTGGATTCATTCTCAATCAAGACATCCCAAACATTCGCAACCAAGAAAAGATGGCCATCATGTCGCTGGGCTACAAACCGTAAAATTTCAGTCCGTGCAGCATCTGCGAGCAGAGGTTGCGAGAAAATGAGCGCCTCTTTAGGAGTCCATTCGGCCCCATGGATGACTGGTAAATCTCCTTGGCCCATGGTTTGGCCAAAGGTCACCCACATACAAACACAACGGCTGAATGCCACGGTCGTAAAGAGAGGTTATCGCTCTCATTCTTCAGTTGGAATGGCGTCCTGCAACGCCTTCATCGAAGCACGAGTGACCATAACGGTTGCTAAAATTGATGCCATGATTCCTAGAACCAGCATTGCATTACCAATTGGGGTAGAACTCATTTCATCGATTCCAGATGAATTCAATGCAAAGCGTCCCAGAGCATGCCCGTAGTAAGCATAGGCCAGCGAATAAACGATGCCTGAACAATTCGAGACCATATACACTCGAAGACTTACAGGCGTTGCAGACATCAAGTAATTCAACCACTCATCGGGAATGACGGGCGAAAGGCGAACAAGAATTGAAATTTTCATAGCGTCATTGGTCAAAGCTTGTTCAATATTCTGCAAACGTGAATCGTTCATTAATGAGCGCTGAATACTTTCACGGAACAACCATCTCCCCATAAGAAAAGCAATCAGTCCACCAAGTAACGAAGCGACAAAATTAGCTGCAGCAGCAATCCAGAAAGGGAATATTGCGCCTGCAGAGACCTTGATTAATGGTGTTGGAATCATAATGATGACTGCAAAAGAGAGCCCGAGTGTAAAATAAATCGGACCCATTGGACCTAAATTCTCAAACCAAAGCAGAATATTTTGAGCATCTCTAAACAGGAAAAAACCGCAAACTCCACAAAAAATAAGCACTACTAAACCAAAAACAGCACGCCAACGATAAATGAGAGGTTGGCTTTTTTTGAGTTCATCTAACTCTTCTTTTCTGTCGACAAGCATCAGTTCATTTGGTCGAGGAATTGGGTATTTTGCCATACTCATTCCTCTTCTTCGACAACTGGTAAAGCCTCCAAAACATCTGCCATCATCTGTGCTGCATCTTCAACTTGTGTAAGTAAGGTTAAGTCCGAAAGAGCCCCTCTTTGACCGAGACTCCACATGAGGTCGGATACAAGTTCAGTTGTTAATCGAGTCATGGTAAGAACCTCTGGGTCTATAGGTACCATCGTCTCAAATCCATGTAAAGCAACTAAATCTGGCTCTTCATCAAGGATGGAATCCATCATCCCTTCGACTTCATCAGCAATACCTTGGGCTTGTTCCTCAAGAATTCCACTCATTGGCGACGAGATACTCTGAATCATTTTTTTGGCATCCCCGCCACCAAGAGGCTTACCTCGCTTTGCTTGACTTGGAGAAGAGGGGCCTGCAGGTGATTTTTCCATACCTTCATTCCCGCCTTCTTCAGGTGGAGTGAGTTCGCCATCTGCACTGGCTTGTTCAACCAATTTATTGAGTGCTAAACGAAGCATAGAAGACATTGCGGAAGTATCGAGTTCGGTATTGACTTCCAAACCTTCTTCATCCATTTGTGACAAAATCTCATCGATAAAATTCGTATTTATTTTTTCAGGACCTACGAGACCTTTCAGCATTGGTAGAGCCCATGTACTGTCACCCATCGTCATGGAGACATCGAAACTTCCACCACCGCCTTGGCCAGTCGCAACATCGGCTGGCGGGGGAACAAATTGCTTACGAGTGTGTTTGTTTAACTGCTCAATTAAGACGTTCATATCCACTGGTTTGGCGATGACTTCTGCCACACCAGATTGTGCTGCAGTGACGCGGTATTCCTGAGATACATTTCGTGCAAGAATTACAATTCGACACTTGAAAGCGAATTCAGGGTCGCTCATCAAACGTTGAGAGGCGTCCATTGCATCACCGTTTTTCCACTCACCATCGATTAAGACAACTTCCGGCATGATGGCAAGAGCTGTTCCCTCTGCTTGCCGAAGCGTTGCTGCACGAGTAATTTCGAAACCTTGGCGCTCAAGGGTATTTGCAAGAAGTGAACGGCGACCCTCATTTTCGTCCGCTACGATAACTTTGGCCATTCAATCCCTCCCTTGAACGACAGGGGTGGCTGTAGAGACTTGAACCTCACCCTTGACAGAGGAGTGAACGTAACAATTCATAGCCAACAGAATGAATCCGGTTAGCCGTGAATGATTTCATCTGGACGAACGGATTGCCAAGCCATAATTCCCCCTTCGAGGTTATACAGAAATGAACCGTCATAGCCGGCTTGGATAAGGTACATCGCTGCCATTTGAGAACGCATACCACTGCGGCATAGAACGACAACTTCCCGGTCTTTCGGTATTGATTCGGCCATAGAAACGACCGACTCATGTTCAATTTGTAAATCACTCGAGGCGGCACGTGCTTGCTCATATTCAGCATCAGAACGGACATCAAGAATAAACGGAGACCAACCGGTATCTCTTCGCTTGATGAACTCATTCATGGAGATCGAGTTAAACATCAAATCATTGCCGGAAGTATCTCCTTCATCAATATCACCCATTCCAGTGAGTCGCATGCACCAGTCATCATCATCGAACATTGCTATACTTCGAGACAGATCACGTACTTTTTCTCGTTCTAAATTATGTGAGAAACGTAGCGTTTGGAAATCCATCGACTCTGCATCATAAAGAAGCAAGCGCCCATTGAGTACTTTACCTAATTTGAGAATAATCTTGATGGCCTCATTCGCCTGAAGAGAACCGATTACTCCGGGCAACACTCCGAGTACTCCTCCTTCCTCACAGGAAGGTACGGATTGAGGTGGAGGAACTTCTGAAAACAAATCTCGATAGCACGGACCTTGCTGGAAGTTAAACACGCTAACCTGCCCTTCAAAACGATATATAGAACCATACACCCAAGGGATATTTTGCAGATAACAAGCGTCATCAAGAAGATATCGAGTCGGAAGATTGTCGGTTCCGTCAACGACGACATCCCATCCTTCGGCAAGAATAGATTCTACATTTTCCGGATCTAAGCGTACACTGTATGCAGAAACTTTCAGGCCCGGATTGAGTTCGAGAAGACGATTACGCGCTGATTCAACCTTCGTTTGGCCAACAGTAGCAGTGGAATGAATCACTTGTCTTTGAAGATTAGAAAGATCTACGCAGTCATCATCTACAATGCCAATATGACCTATTCCAGCGGCGGCCAAATAGAGGAGAACCGGACTTCCTAGGCCACCGGCACCAACGACAAGAACACTTGACTGATTCAAAAGTCGTTGACCTTCAAGCCCTACTTGGGGCAAGGATATGTGGCGAGCGTAACGCTGAACATCGATATCCACAAGCTATCCCAAACCGTCCAAGCACGACTCGGACATAAACTCATTGAGGGTTCAATGTTGGTCTTCTAACCACTTTTCAACATCCATTGCTGCTTGGCATCCCATGCCTGCTGCAGTAATCGCTTGCTTGTATCGGGTATCAACAACATCTCCGGCAGCAAATACGCCTTCTACAGAAGTCATTGTGTGGTGTTTATGCAGTATGTAACCTTCTTCATCAACTTCAACTTGACCACCGAGGAATCCAGTAATCGGTTTGTGACCGATGGCAATGAATGCTCCCGTCACGCTAATATTTTCAGTTTCACCATTGCGAGGGTCTTCTAAAACCGCTCCAGTTAAGCCCTTTTCATCTGAAAGCCATTCCTTGACTTGGCGAAAGGTTTTGATCTCGATTTTCTCGTTGTTGAGGGCTCGCTCATACATGATGGTCGAAGCTCTGAACACATCTCTCCGGTGAACAAGGGTTACTTTGGAAGCAAATCTGGTCAAAAAAGTAGCCTCTTCGCACGCTGAATCGCCACCACCTATGACCATGACTTCTTCATCTCTAAAGAAAGCACCATCACAAGTAGCGCAGGTTGAAATTCCACGCCCTTTCTGTTCTTCTTCACCTGGAGCATTCAACCAAATGGATTCTGCGCCTGTTGAAACGATAATTGCTTGGGTAAGGAAAGTCTCACCTTCTACAACCACTTTGTATGGTTTTTCAGAGAGGTCAACAGATTCTACATTTTGGTCTCTCACTTCAAGTCCGAAACGTTCTGCTTGCTCTCTCAGTTCCATCATCATTTCTGGACCTCCAATGCCCTTCGGATAGCCCGGGAAGTTCTCAATGTCGGAAGTAAGCATCAACTGACCACCAGACATGTAGCCTGCGAACATCATTGGCTCGAGCATTGCGCGTGCTGCATAGAGGCCAGCAGTATATCCTGCAGGACCTGAACCGATGATGATGACATTGTGAACTGTTGACATGAAAATGAATCCCCTACGAACTTCTTACGGGGGGATTCACCACTTGAACATTGACATCAGAACATTAGGGCGCATCTTGCGTTTTTTTGCGACCCTTGATTCGTTTGAACAACCAACGAGAAAATACCATTGACAGCAAGAGGAAACCGACCGAAACATACCACGGTGCGTCTGCAGATGTTGACAGGAAATAAGTGACTGCAAGGATGCCTACACCATAGAAGGCTCTGAAAATAGAAAAAGCTACAAAGGAACGAAATACCGGATTTTCCCGTAATTTCTGAAACTTTGATTCACTCATAGAAGCACCTTGCTCGTGTCATCTTAGCATCGAAGAGATTGCTGCAACTGCGGCACGAGCATGCGGTTCCAATCGAGGCCCGATATGCTCGGGTTCTGCACCAGGTCCAATGATTCCCAAACCAACTGGTTTTTCATGAACCAATTGTAATTCAATAATGGATTTGATGACTGCTTGACCCATAGCGAGTCCATGCTGTGTCTGGCCTTTTTCGATGATACCCAGACATGCAACACCCTCTATTCCATCATCCGCTAATAGACGATCGACTGCAAGCGGTACTTCCATAGCACCTGGAACCCATACAACGTCAACGACTTCAAGTTCATGCTGTACAGATTCTTGTCGTGCATAATCAAGCATTTGTTCGATAAGATCGCGATGGAACGAACCGCATACGAGGGCAATATTTGGCATTTCATTAACTCCTTTTTTCTTCAAGAACACGCTCGACCGTAGCAACAATGGTTTGTGTCGTTGAATCGATTTCAAGGTTGACTGCATCTCCAACCTCTTTGCTAAGCAACGTCGTTAAACGAAGTGTTTCAGGAATAATGTGCAGAGAAAACACCCCCTCTCGAACTTCACCGACGGTGAGAGAAATGCCATCTACAGCGATGTATCCTTTCTCCATAACGTATTTTCGAATATCCTCAGGAATGCGGATTGTAAAATCAAATCCTTCACCACGTTTGGTCTTTGAATGAACAATTCCGGTTGCCATAATGTGTCCAGAAAGTAAATGCCCGCCGATTTCATCACCGAATTTCAACGAACGTTCAATATTGACTTGCTGTCCAACGGTAAGTTGACCAAGCGTGGTGCGAGTTAGCGTTTCGGTAATTACATCAAAACATACCTTTTGACCTTGTATAGAGACTGCAGTAAGGCAAACGCCGTCGACTGAAACGCTTGCACCCGTGTTCAAGTCTTGAGTATTGGGCAAGTCGATTGTTAACGTGTGTATGGCTTCTTTAGATTCAATCTGAAGAATGGAACCGGTCCCTTGAACAATACCTGTAAACATCAAGCATCACTCTCCTTAGACTGCGAAGAAAGTTGAAGAATACGCGCAATAATTTTACGCGTTCCGTCTAAATCATCAGAAAGGCCTTCAACGCGAATAACTTGAATGTGCCCATACCCAAGTTGCTCCAGTTTGGAACGTATTCGGTCTTCTGCATGTTCTTGGTCATACCCCAACGCAATAACATCAGGTTTTACTTTGGGCAAAATGTCGAAGATAGGTACTTCTGGAGGGTTACCAATGATGGCGCTATCTACGGGTTTCAACCCTTCAACCATTCTTCGGCGCAAATCTTGGCCAGTCACAGGTTCATGCTTGCGCATTCGAACTGTATCGTCATGAGCTACAACAACAGTGAGTGCGTCGCCAAGCGATTTGGCCTGCTCTAAATAATGCAAATGGCCCGCATGAAGAAGATCAAAAACTCCGACCGCCATGACTCGCTTCATGTGCTCACCTGTTGATGTGAAAGTATAGTCCCTCAAGGTTTTACCGGCATGAATTATGCATGCTTTCAAGAATTCAGCGCGTCAATCAGTTGAGCACCTGTTAGAAAAGGGATATCGCGTTGTTTCGCCCATTGCCGAGCATCGTCGACTGAAAGGGCATAATCACCATCGCTTTGCAGCATTTCCGCCCCAATAACAACAGGCGTCATGCCGGCAAGACGAGAAAGTCCAACAGCCAGTTCAGTGTGTCCTTGCCTTCTTGATAATCCGCCTTCAGTCTCACGACAAACAGGTATGTGGCCTGGAGTTCGAAACTCTTTTCCTAACGCCTCTTGAGCATCCATTCCAGAAATTCCCGCTTCTGTTAATTCTGCGGACAGTAAAGCAAATCTTTGCGTTGTGAGGGCTCGGTCGTGGTCAGTGATGCCAGTGTATGTTTCACGGTGATTCAATGAAAGAGTAAACGCTGAGCGAGCGTCGTATCGCAAATCATTGGTCACCAGATGATTGAGAACTGGGAATTGTTCGGTGAGTGAGTTCTGTGTATGGAGGTCTTGAAGGAAAGGTAGGGAAAATAATTCTCCAATTTCATGACCGATTGCAAGGAATAAAAGTCCACCACAATCCATCCGAAGTTGTCGCATTGTAGCCGGTCCGGCATGTTGAGCTGGGAACAGTAAATCGGTCTCTCCTTCCCTTTTCTCAGAGTCAAATAAGCACACTGGCATCCCATTTTGAAAGGCACTAATTGCAGCCTTAACTTGTTCGTCCATGTTACTCCCCCGTTACGGGAGTTCATCAAGGGTCGTATGCAATAACCTTACGATGGACTCTGGAAAAAAAGGAATTTTGCCGGACAGCCAAGCGAAAGGGGTTATCATAGGAAGACCCTTGGGTTGTTCCTGCGGGGATGTGAATTATGCCAATTAAACTCGGACCTGCAGGTGTGCCCTTGTCGTGTAAAGGTCGTACTATCGTCGAAGGAATGGACGATATTATCTCTCTTGGACTTGAAACAATGGAAGTCCAAACAGTGCGCATGGTCGCTCCTCAACATTTTGAGCAATACTGGCAAGCCGGCGTCTTGGCGAACAAAACTGAATTTGAGATGAATATCCACGGACCCTACTATTCAGAACTGCTCGGGAATCGAGTTGAACGTGGTCGTTCAATGACCAAAATTGAAACAACTTTGCAGGCTGCACGAACGATAAACGCCCGACACATCACACTACACGCCGGGCATTATGGCGGTATGCATCCTGGAAGCGCAGCGAATGAACAAGTTGCAAATGTTTTTGCTGGAATCGTCGACCGTGTTCATGAAATCTGGCATGATGATGAAGATGAGTTCCCCGTATTCCCATGGATTAAAGATGGAACTCCATCGAAGATTGGTGTTGAAACATCGGGTCGTCAAGAATTGTGGGGCAGTTTAGAAGAAGTGTTGGAAGTTGTTAACCACGTTGAAGGTACGATTCCAGTACTCAACATCGCACACATTCACGCCCGAGGTCATGGAAAAATGCGAACCTCTGAAGACTACGGTGAACTGTTTGACGAAGTGCGAGAAACAATCGGAACAAAGGAATTTTATTGCCACTTCTCTGGTGTTGAGCACCGTTCTGGTAACGCTATGCATTACACTCAAATCAAGAAGTCAGATCTCAACTTTGAGCCACTCGCTGAGTTCATTGTCGAAGACGGTGGCTGGTTGGACATTACCCTCATTTCGGATTCTCCACTCTTGGAGCACGATGCAATGTATATGTTGCAAAGCATCGAAAAATCTCGGCATCGTCAACTTGAACGCAAAGCACGTGAAGACCGTCGCAGAGCACTTGCTGCACAAACCGGAACGACACCTGCTGCATTGGCTGCTCGGGAACAAGAGCAAGCAAAACTTCGAGAAAAAGTCGCTGAGCAAGAAACAAAAGAAGAGCCTGTCGAAGAAAAGCCCGTTGAAAAAGCACCTGCCAAGAAAAAGGCACCTGCTAAAAAATCAGCAGCGAAGAAAAAGGCATCTGCCAAGAAGGCAGAAGAAGACAACAGTGTTTTCGACCTCGATGAAGAGGACGATGATGACCTCTTTTGAGTTTGATAGCATTGTTTACCTTTCAAAAACGCATCAACATACCATCTTGTAGTGGCAATTAAGATAAGTGAAGTGGACAGCGTATCGCTTGTTCTCTATGGCACACATTGCGATTTTAGGTTTAGGAAATTGGGGCACTGCGATTGCTCGTATGTGGCTAGCAGACAACCACAATGTCAAGGGTTGGACCATTGAACAAGAAGTCTATGAATCAATCACTATGGATTCTGTCAATGCAAAGTATCTCCCAAACCATCCAGTAGAGGGGCTTGAAGCGACTATGCATATTGAAGAAGCCTTGGAAGGAGTCGAAATCATCGTTTTAGCAGTCCCCTCTTCGGTCATTCTCAGTGTTGTTGACCAAATCATACCCCACCTTCGGCCCGGCCATGTCTTGCTGGATTTGGCAAAGGGTTTGGCTGATGGAAATAAGCTCATTTCCGAAGCAATTCAACAAAAGTTGAACGATGCAGGCAAAAACAACACTTTGGCTGTCGTAACCGGTCCAACCATTGCTCCAGAAGCCGCTGGTGGAGTGATGACCACTGCCCTTGTCGCCAGTGAGGATGTATCAGTGGCGCAAAAACTCGCGACGACATTGACAACTCAAACCTTCATTTTACATCCTGCAGCAGACCCAGGAGGTGCTGAATTGTGGGGGGCGTTCAAAAATGTCGTCGCACTTGCATGCGGGCTGGTTGATGGATTGAAACAAATCGGAACACTGGGAGGAGACAATCTCAAAGCAGCAATTTTCATGGCTGGATTCAAGGAAGGTTGCCTTCTTTTGCCTCAATTAGGAGCAAAGGCAGAGGTTGCCTTTGGACCTGCAGGACTAGGCGATTTGTACGTTACCGCAACCTCTCCCCACGGGAGAAACAGATCGATGGGGGAGAAATTAGGGACAGGACTCACTTTAGAACAAGCGCTCAAAGAAATGCACATGGTTGCAGAGGGTGTTCGTGCTGCTCGAATGTTTGGAGAACGTGCGGAAGATTTTGGAATTGAAATCCCGTTCACAAAGGCGCTCAACACTCTGCTTGACGGTTACATAGATGCAGAAGAGTGCTGCAGAAGAATGGTCGCCATTCAATGAGTCCTCAGGATTTCTACTGAAATTGAAGCGGTGCTGTTTTGAGGGTAGTCGCCCTGCGTTGTTCATGGCGGAGGAATTAACTGAACTTGAGGCACGAATCTTTGAATGGATTCGACAATCAGATTTTGAAACCGTCGCTTGGTCTACGCCAAAAGCTGCAAAGTCATTCAAAGTCAAGGAAGACGTTGTCTATGAAGCAGTCGCAGCATTAACTCGTAAAGTCCCTGACCGCATTCAAGTGTATTACAAGGATGGGTCATTGCATATCGCCGCTGAGTGAATCGTCTCAAGATTCTTCTTCAGCGACTGAACCATGATGAATATCAGCAGCATAGTTCCCCGGTAGCAGGACAGTAAACCATGAAGGCCTTCGTACGTCACCTTGGTCGTTGACGAAAGAGCGAATTGCCATTGAAAGAAGATCGATGATAACAACGACCACAAAGATGATGATAAGTAAGGCAAAGACTCTGCTATACATCAAAAGTTTCAGGTAATTGTTGATGAAATGTCCAATCCCGCCAGCACCTACAATACCAATGACCGAACCATGCCGAACATTGTATTCAAACATGAACATCATCTGACTGAGAAGGTGATTCCCGGTTTGAGGAATCACCACATTTGTGAAAATTTCAGGGTGAGAAAGTCCGGTTGCTCTACTGGCTTCCAGCGGAGCGCTTTCCATGCCCTCTATGGCTTCATATTGCAATTTTCCAAGATATCCAATGGTATAGAAGGTCATTGCTAAGACTCCTGCAAGCGGACCTAAGCCAACCACGATTACAAAGAGAATCGCCCAAATGAGACTTGGGAGACTTCGCATTGCTGAAAGAATAATTCGAACCAAAATGGAAAGCCAGGTTGGGGAGAGGTTGCGTGCAGCAAGTGAAGAGAGAAGAATTGCCCCGATGAATCCGAAAACAGTTGCAACAAAAGCAATCTTGATGGTTTCAAGCATACCAATATAGGCAGTTGAGCAGAAAAATTCTATGTCTTGTTCACAGACGGGGTAAGAACGAGCCTCGATTACCTTCCAATCAGGTGGTAAACTTTCGCTCAAGAAAATCTTGACATTCGTCCATCCACCGGATAACCGACCCCAATCGCCATCAATCATGCCGTTGGTAACCAGAAGGGCAAGACCAGTAAGAGCAGTCAGTATGATTAGAATTTGAAAGCTTTTCAACACTTGGAGAAAACCTTGAAAGGTATCAACTGGATTTTCAGAATCACTCATCCCCAATCACCTCTTCTGTAATTTTCCCATCAGAAACCATCCAAATTCTATTCGCCAGTTTCTTTGCTCGCTGAAAATTGTGTTCAACCATGACCAGAGAACTGCCTTGTTTTATAAGGTTCATAATCGCTTGAATAACAATTTCGACGTTCTCCTCATCCAATTCGCTCAAGAACTCATCGGCGATAATGAGGGAGGGCGACTGCGCCAAGGTTCGGGCAGTGGCAACACGGCGTTGTTGACCCCCCGAGAGACGGCGAACAGGCTCATATCGCTTTTCGGTGAGTTGTACCGCCTTCATCGAATCCCACACTGTTGTCTGCTTTTCAAAATTGAGAGTCCACTGAGAAATGATGGTTAGAATCAAAACGACAAGAGCGCTAAAGGGGAGGAAAATGGTACTGAAAGGCATTTGGAAAAAAGAACCTGCTAATGAAGACAAAAAAGCCACAATGGCTGTGGTTCGGAAAAAAGAAAGTTGTTGAAGGATCTTTGAGGAGGACATTGCACCCAAGGCAATGTTGTGTTCAACACTCGCGTGGCGTACAAGCCCTAACTTCTGTGGGATATAACCCAGCCCACCTCGCTTTTCGACATTCATTATCGTTTTTCCACCAAGTGGTCGAACAAGGCCACTAATTGTTCGCAGTAGCGTTGTCTTACCAATTCCAGATGGGCCAACAATTGCAATCACTTCACCGGGTTTGATACTCAAATTAATTTCTTCAATGAGAGGGGTCGAGTACCCAACAGAGAGACCTTGAAGTTCGAGGAGCGTCTGATCCATTGAATACACCCCGCTAAGCAGACTTCGGTAATTCTAACTCAAAATCCATATTTTATTACTCTGTCCTAAGGAAATCCACTCACTCAA